>DATAAU010000027.1:0-27715 GCA_036259955.1 Nitrososphaera sp.
CTCCTCTGCCATTATCGCTTTCTATATCTTTTCTCCTTATAGTAGTGGTAACAGTGATGGTACCTTCCTTTGTGAACTTTATAGCATTATCTAGCAGGTTGGAAATAACCTGTCGCAGTCTACGTCTATCTGCTTCTACTATGGTAGTGTTATTCTCCAGTTCGTATACCACTTTGACATTACCGTTTGCAATTCGTTTCCTAGAATCCTCCACCGCGTCTATTATTAGCTCATGTATATTGAACCTCTCTTTTCTTAGCTTTAGTGTCTGACTTTCGATCCTTGTAACATCGAGTATATCCTCTGTAAGCTGATGTAATCTGTCAGCATTACGAAGAATAATCTCTAGCATCTCTTCTTGTTCTTGTAGTTGTCCTAGTTCTTCTTGTCTGTGTTCTTTTTGTCGACGCTCTTTTACCTTAGAATATAGTACTTCTGAAAAACCAAGAATTGGCACTATTGGTGTTCGTAGCTCATGAGCTGCTATGTTAATAAATTCTCTCTGCATATTATCCCGAGCTCCGAGCAGCTCGTTTGATTTGACGAGCTTTTCATTTAATTCCTCTAAACTTTTTGTCCTCTCTTTTACCTTCTGTTTGAGTTTTCTATTGAGCCTAATAACAAAAAAAGCTACTGCTGCAATTGCAACAATAGATATTGCCCGCTGCATAAAGAGGTCGGTTTGCTGTCTGCTAAGTATTCCTTCTATTTGCGAATAAATCGTCTCTGTTGGAGTAACTACAAAGATAAAGTATACGGGCTGCCCGTTGATAATAATTGGATAACCTGTATTGAGTCTCTCGCCACCACCAAAGTCATATACTGCATATGATGGTCTTCTTTCAGAAAATACTTGCTGATAGAGTTCGTTCTGGTTAGCATTGTAATTAAACACCTTTTGCACTTCCTCTGAGAAGAAATTCTTCCCCATCAATTCAGTCCGCGGTGTTGCAATATAATTCCCCTCCCTATCGTATGCCACCAAGAACTGCGATTCGATATTATTTACGCTCGCATATTTTTCAAAAAACTGCATGGTAGGTATAGCAACTCCTACAAGACCCATGTAATTTCCATCTTGCCTGTCAACTATGGGGTATGTTAGGAATATTCTATGTCTTCCGTCAAGACCTACCACTCCTTTAGAGAAAGTGGGTGCAAGATTGGACCTCGCCTCAATAACCCATTGAATTGAGGACATATCGGTTCCTATGAATGGATCATCACCTTCTGGCACAATATTTAGTCTTACAATATTCTTGTCATCTATCACAAAAAGCCTGTCGCCCATCTCATTGATCTCTGCATATGTGTCTTTGAGGAGATTTTCAGTCTCATTTCCTGAAAGGTCTCCGTTCTGAAGGTACATCGAGTTTGCTAACCCTCGAAGATGTGAAAGCACGAGCTCACTGTCTGACTGGATATTGTTTGCGATCGCTTGTATTTGGGTTAATTGTCGATCTCTTTGCTGTTCAAATAGGCTCTCTTTAACTTCGCTTTGAACATCAAAAGTGCTGTAAAAAAAGGTGACAACAGAGATAACACTTATCGACACGATAACTACAATCGCAATTTCCCTCTCTCTAAAGGAGCCTAGGATCATATTACATATTCTTCTCTTATATTAATTTAGAATAGCTTTTAGTTAAGGACATTGTCAAAAATTGGTAGAACCAAACTATAGAAGACTACGAGGTCAAGCGCTTATTATTTATTTATAAAACCACAGATGTTAAGCTAATTAAATATGCCCAGAATCAGATCCCTTAACCAACCGATATTGTTTCGTCTTCCACTTAACCCGTTAAATATTAGACATCTTTCTTGATGTAAGTGTTAGGTCACTTCTGTCTTGGATTCCATCGCATCTATAACTATCGATAAACTTTAAGAATAACACCAGTGAAATTGCACTATATGAAGAGATCAAACCCTCACCCTCACGATGAAATCAAGGGTCCAAATCCCTCTCCAGGCGCTTCTTTTTTAAGGACAGTAGAGAATATCAGAAAATTTCGGTGAAAGCAAAAATCTTGCCTAACGGGGACTTGAAAGCAAACTTCAAGAAGGATAATTAGGATACTTTTACATAGCCACCTAATGAATCAAATGGACAAAAAAGAAATCGTTGTAAAGGTAACACATTTCTCAGCATAACAGGAGAAAGATAGGGATAGTTTCTGTTTATTATTTTATTGACGGATGGTTAGAGGAAATTCTTTGACGTCTGTTTGAGTATCATTCACAAAAACTATCCCCTTTACAACATATACTGCTTCCTTAGCAGGAGAAGCTGTGGCAGTTATAGAAACTTTGACTTCACCTGTCCTAGCGTCTTTACCAAGAAATACTGGCAACTGTATAGGACTGTTATTTATTGATAGATATGGCTCGTAGCTGGATGGCTCAATCGTCACCACAACCTTGGCATTATCAACCATAATTTCTTCAGAACTCTGCACATTGATTAAAACGTTGGTACTTTCTCCAACTGTTATTTCTTGTTCATCTACTTCAAATGTCATAAACTTCACATCAGGTGCTTCGGGGTTCTGTTGGTGTTGTTGTTGTTGAACAAAAAACTGTCCTATTATTACTGCAGTAACTATTGTAGCTACTGTAACTACAGCTACTGCGATAAATATCTTCTTTGTGTTTTTAGCGGACTTCTCAGAAGGTGTTCGTAATGACAAGCGATAAGGTGCAGATAGGCAATATAATACGAAAGATATGGAATATAACAGATAGTAGCGTGCTGTCTGCATGAATTCGTATCCCATTTGAGTTCATCGGCTAAGTCCAGCTAGGCATAAAGTTCAGATAGTCAAGGTGTCTTAACAAGACACACCAATATCTATACTAAAGCCATCAACCCATTCCTGCTGGCAAGGTTTTTCTCTTCAATAAATTATAATACAGCAATTGTTCGCTTATCCTGCAATTGATTGACTGGGATGAAGAGATCAGGGGTCACATCTTTTGGGTCTGGGGAGGAGAAGAAGGGTTTTTCAAGCGCGGAAAAGAGGGCATGCTAATCGCTACAGACAAGCGTCTTGCCTTTATCACAAAGACAGACATGACTTATAAAATGCATGAAACCCATTCCATTAGACAACTGAAGCGTTTTGAAGCAGGTGAAAATGTCTTTAGGCCGGCTGAGGGCTACAATCTAGAGCACCTCAAAAAAGATATCGTCAAGAGCCCAGATAACCTCCACGTTCCGTTTAGTCAAATTCTAGATGTCTTCTCAGAGGAAAAGGATTGGGGAACCCTTCTTAAGGTGAAGATGAACACTGGTTACAAAGCCAAGGTTTTCAAGTTCTCAATTGTAAAATCATGGGTAAAATATCCTGCAAAAGATCCACTTCAATTTCAACGCATGGATTGGAGACCACTTATAAATTTGATAAAAACATCGATCTGAATTAGGCGTTGTACTATCTGATGCGCTGTTTATCAAGCAGGAGATATCTGTAACGGAAAATCTTAGATTATCCCGAATATCCCCGAGGATAAAGAGAACTCATTGCATGACATGAGAGGAGTTGCAAAGTAATAATATAATTAGGCAACCTGCTGCCTACAGTTCGCATATTGCTAAGAAAGTTATTCGTTATAGGTGTCGGTCCTGGCTCACCAAAGTATCTTACTGATGCAGCTAAGGAAGCCATTGTCAAGTCGCATTATATCATAGGCTACAAGTATACACTATCTACAATTGAAGGTTTTATTGATAAAAGTAGGCAGCAGGTATTTCAAGTCACAATGCGGACACAAGAGGACACTTATCAAGACATTTATGCGAAAATGAAGGATGGCGAGTGCTGCACTGTACCTTTTACAGGAGATGTCAATTTCTCGGAATCAGAGGTTGTCGACAGGTTGCTGGAAATATTTGGAAGTGATAATGTTGAAATCATTCCTGGTATCAGCTCCATACAAGCTGCCGCAGCCAAGGCACACGTCCCGACTGACAAGGCGTTCATTGTTACCTTCCATGTTACTGATGACATTGAGCATAAAAAGCAGGAAATGCTGCAGGCGGTTAGGGAGGGCAGAAGTGTAATACTACTACCTCGACCTTGGCCAGGAGATAGATCAAGGCATTTTATGCAATCTGAAATTGCAAAATTCCTGCGTGAAAGTGGAATCGATACCACTAAGCTGAAGGTTTGGGTCTTTGAGCATCTGACAACGGATAAGGAAACCACATTCAGAGGCAGCGTCGTCGACCTGGAAGGAAAGGAGTTCAGCGACCTATCTGTTGTGGTAATAGATCAAACAAAGAGGCAAACATATCTTAATTTCTAGCCGGCGTTTAAATATTAAATATGACTTATTTTTGTATATGTCATCAATACAAAATAAGTCTGTTGACATTATGCGGGGCGAGGATAAAGGCTTAATGAGATACTGCGTCGAATGTGGTGCAAAGATGCCTAAGTCACAGAAGATCTGTCCTGCATGTGGCGAAAGTCAATAATATTTCTTTTATATTTTCTTTTTTGTTTTTAGATTCTAAACTTTCAGATTTGGTTACTTAATGAAGCATCTTATATTGCTTATACTGCTGCAAAGGCGTGTTCTCAGTGCTTGGCTTACATGTCTTTGTAGGAACAATTATGTGGCAGGGGTACTTGTGTATCGATTATAGGGACAAGCCTCGACATTAAGGAACTACCATTGTAAGGTTAGTCTATACAGGCGTAGTAGTAGGTCAGTGGCTGAAAAAATCGTAACAAAAATGTCGGTCAGTCGATAAACCTTACTAAAAAGCATATGCGCAATCATGCGCAGCAAGCTGCTTGGAAGAATACTCATGGTTCCATTGGATCTATAGCCATGCTTGCGTCAAGATTACTGCCGAGTCGCTCTATCATTTGCCACTCCACTACTGCAGCGATAAATAATACTCCTGTGGCAATACCCAGTTCTATCAGAGTTGGGACGAGGTATTTACGCCAAGGCATTCTCTTAAGAAGATAATAGATTAGCATTGCGCTCCTTGACATGGCAAGTCCATATACGAATACTTCCATTATGCCAAATGGTGTCATCAAGATGGCAAGGGGTGAAACCTCTCTTAACATGGGAGTTGAGCTTGCAAGTGCGCTGAAAATTGAGCCGGTGGCAAAACCAGAGAATGCTCCAAATGCCGAGCCTACTGCAGGTATAAACATAATCAAGGTGATCCGGATATTGTTCAGAAAGATGCCATTCTGGTCGATGTTCCCTATCTGCCTCGAGAACTCGCGTATCAATGTCTCAGCTTCCTGTTCGCTCATAGGTAATGCCGCGCCTCCAGAATAGGCGATCAGAAAGGTAACCGCACCGAACGCGAGGTAGATGGGGCGGTGCTTGCTAATTTTAAATTGCAATAGGAATGATTGAATATAGTATTTGTATAATTAGTTTTGTCATCATCCTCTCTTCCTCTTCTCTCCTCCCCATCCCACTTTGTCTTTTTATGTAAGTTGAACATAACAATTGCGGTGAACCACTCAGCAGCTGCAACAAGTGCAGGAAATACTGTTTTTCCGCAGTTCTTTGCCATTGGTAATGATCCAATAGACTTTGTGGTTCAAGACATTGCAGTAATCATGGTAGTGGCAGCGATAATGCTTGCAATTACGTTCAAACTCAAACAGCCAATGGTTATAGGCTATATCAGTGCTGGCATGATAATTGGGCCCTATACTCCTCCTTTCAGCCTTGTCCATAGCCTTGAGACTCTAAACCTCTTTGCAGAACTGGGCATAATCATGTTACTCTTTGTTACTGGCACTGAATTCCCTATAGCCAAACTCCGTTCAGTGGGCAAGATATCCATAGCTACTGCTCTTGCAGAGGTACTGGGAACGCTCTTGATAGTGTTTTTTATCGCTCAAAGCCTTGGGTTTCATTTTTATGATTCTCTCTTTCTTGCCTTGGCATTATCAATTACTAGCACTGTCATCACGATCAGGATACTTGAGGATGTAGGCTTAATACGTGACAAGTCATCAACACTCATTCTTGGAATGTTGATAGTCGAGGACATAATTGCCATCAGCGCTCTTGGCGTCTTGCAATCGTTTGTTGCAACTGGCGGTAACATGTCCATTGTGAACATTGCCATAGTCCTTGGAATAGTAGGGGGATTCATCGGCAGTGTAATTGTGATAGGCAGCAAGTACATCCCTCGGATAATCGATCGGGTTGGCAAGACAAACGATTATGCGCTGCTACTGATAACTATCCTCAGCATCGCCTTTGGGCTGTCATTCCTTGCAAACGGCCTTGGCATGTCTGTCGTGGTTGGTGCCTTTCTTGCGGGCGTACTTGTAGCCGAGAGCAGGAGTGCAGCGGTGGCAAGAATAATTACAATTCCTCTACGAGACATGTTTGCAGCGCTATTCTTCGTGTCAATAGGGGCACTCATGAATGTATCGTTGATCCCTGCCTTCATAATCCCTGCTATAATTCTTATATTGACCTCCTTTGCCTCAAAGCTCCTGATAGTCACGGGCATTTTGGTAAGGGCACGATATGACAGTACAACTGCCCTTAGGGCGGGCCTAGGAATATCAGCTACAAAGGGAGAAGTATCATTGATTGTTGCCAAGGGCGGACAGGATGTAAATGCCATCACTCCTTTCATTCTGCCACTGCTTGGTGTAGTCACAATAGTAACTACATTTATAGGCCCATTCATCATAAAAGTTGGAAGTCGATTCAGACTGACTGAGCCTACAGAATCAGATGCAAAGAAGCAGGAAGAAGAAGAAGGAAGTTAATTATAAAATTTTTACTGCAGATGACCTAACTGCAATTGATCCTACCGAGATAGACTAGCACGGGCGGTCAAAGTAGTTCATATGCAAGGCATGAGGTTAGGGCCAGAATTAAACATTCATTTCGCGGATTTGGCTACGGAATTGTGTGGCAGGTGTAGTCGCATGTTTACAAAATTTATAGGCGAATGATTTGCATAAAGGCTTTGATGGTAGTTAGATCTCACCTTTGACTCTCTATTCTCTTTTTCTGATTGCTATATAGAATACGGAGATCATGTGGACTAGCCATAAAAGCCTCTTATTATTGCGAACTACTATAATCCATGCCTTCAAAACGTGCCAAAAGTCTGAATTTTGATACGCTTTCAAACGTATCAATATTATTGTTATTATCATTATTGTTATCTGCATTTTTTATTGGCAGTCTTATACCACTTGAAAATTCTATGGCTACGCAAAGAATTGAGCTTAATGGAGCAGGCGCGACCTTTCCATTTCCGTTGATTGACACTTGGCGAGTAGAATACCAAAGAATCAAGCCAGAGATAAGCATCAATTATCAGTCAATTGGTAGTGGAGGAGGAGTCAAACAGTTTACTGAAAAGATTGTGGACTTTGGTGCAACTGATGCCCCCCTCACTTCTTTAGAGATGGAAAATGCTCGGGAAGCAGTACACATACCTGAAACAATTGGATCAATAATAGTCTCATACAATATACCAGAGGTTCCAGATAAAGGACTAAAGCTTACAGGACCAATTCTGGCTAATATTTATCTAGGAAAAATTGCAAAATGGAATGATCCGCAGATTCAGAAGCTGAATCCTGACCTATTCTTGCCTAACCAAAACATCATTGTAGTTCACAGGTCTGATGGCTCTGGCACGACATTTGTATGGACCGATTATCTCTCTAAAGTAAGCAATGAATGGGATGCTCAGGTAGGCAAGGGCAAATCCGTCCAGTGGCCCACAGGTATAGGAGCTCCCGGCAATGAAGGCGTTGCAAGCACTATCAAGAGCACACCTTATACCATCGGATATGTTGAGCTGTCATATGCCCTTACCACAAGAATGACCTATGCCTATTTGGAAAATCAAGAGGGCAACTTTATAGAACCATCTATTGATTCTGTGCGCGCTGCAGTGGCTTCTTCAGCCAATCTTCTGCCAAGAGGAGGTGAGTCATGGGAACATGTATCAACAACTAATGCACCTGGCAAGGATGCCTATCCGATCTCTAGCTTCTCTTATCTTCTTTTATATAAAGAGCTGAGCACCATCCCCCGAATTGATAGTATGGACGAAGCTAAAGCTTTGGTGGACTTTGTCTCTTGGGCTATAACTGACGGTCAGCAATTTGCTGATGAGTTGGGATACGTTGCATTACCAAATGATGTTGTAATACTAAATCAGAATACTCTCAGCTTACTTACTTACAAGGGCCAACATGTTCTTACTGCCGAAAGTGAAACTGATTCAGCAATTCCAGAAAATCTGGCATACTTTGTAGTGCCTGCAATAATACTATCAGTTGTTGCTGCTGTAGGAATAATACTGTATATACAAAGGAAAAATCGCAAATCTTTATCAGAAGAAGCAATAAAAAGAGAATCAGTCCACGACAAGCTTTCGCCTTTCTTACTTAAGAATACACCCACTGGAGACAAAATATTTCGCTTCATAGTGATAGGTGCAGCAAGCTATACTTTGCTACTACTCGGTCTTGTAGCCATTTCAATATTTTCAGGGTCGGCTGAAGTGTTTTATACTGAAGGGGTAATAGAGTTCATAACTGGGACAAACTGGAATGCAGTTGAAGGGCGTGAGTCCTACGGCGCACTTCCTTATGTAGTTGGCACGCTAATAAGCTCAGGTATTGCAATGATAATAGGAGTTCCAATTAGCTTAGGAATTGCAATTTTCATTGTAGAAATATCTCCCCACAGGATATCCACCCCATTATCATTCATAATAGAACTACTGGCTGCTGTACCTAGCATAATCTATGGCCTTTGGGCACTCTTCGTATTTAGATTCTGGATACGAGATTTTGTTGAAGTGCCATTAAACCATGCATTTGGTGGAACAATCCCAGTTTTTGCAAAGACTCCTTTTGGCCTGGATATATTTACTGCAGGCATTGTACTGGCAATAATGATAATTCCTACTGTATCTTCCATATCGCGTGAAGTAATAAGGGCAGTGCCCAACACCCAAAGAGAGGCAGCATATAGCCTTGGAGCTACCCGGCTGGAAATGATAAAGACGGCCATATTTCCATATGCCAAATCTGGACTATTTGGAGCAGCCATACTTGGGCTTGGTAGGGCCGTAGGTGAAACGATGCTTGTGACTATGATAATTGGAAATGCTATAGGAGCCTCAGCCATCCCAGATTCACTATTTTCGCCGAGTCAGACCCTTGCCAGCTTAATTGCCAACGAGTTTAACGAAGCGGTAACATCACTTCATGTTTCTGCCCTCATTGGACTTGGTGTTGTCCTGTTCCTGCTTACAATTGGCATCAATATTGGAGCGCGACTTATGGTTTCGAAGATCGCAAAAGTTTCTCCAGGAAGAGAGTGAGATAGGATGGCAGAACAAAATGAAAAATTAGGCAAAATATTTGGGAGTGATCGTAGCGACAGAAGGCACAGGGTCGACATCCAGCAAATGATGAATAAACAGTCAATTAGGCGCCGACTGTTTGACAAGATTGCCACGTGTGTTGTACTGGCCTGTGTCATCGCTGCTATCATCCCACTTGGTAGTATTTTAATCGAGGTTGTCAAGAATGGAGCAGGTGCTTTGAGTATAGAGTTTCTGACGCAACCTCCAGGTGCAATAGGTTCGGGAAGCGGAGGGATCGGTCCTGCCATCCAGGGTACACTTATCGTAATCGCTCTTGCGTCGCTTATTGGTGCCCCCGTTGGAGTACTTGCTGGGATATATCTCTCAGAATTTGCAGGCAGTGGCAGGTTCCCCTATGCTGTTAGATTTCTGAATGATGTGCTTACGGGTCTTCCATCCATTGTAGTGGGCATTGTGGGCTTTGTAGTCATTGTACTTACAATTGGTTCGTTTTCAGTATGGGCAGGCGCTTTTGCTCTCTCCATCATCATGGTCCCTATCGTTGTACGGGTCACAGAGGAGACGCTTAAGATAGTTCCAAATTCTATACGTGAGGCAGGCTATTCTTTAGGAATTCCTAAGTGGAAAGTGGTCATGTTTATTGTATTGACTTCTGCTAAAAGTGGGGTGCTAACAGGAATTGTACTTGCACTCTCAAGGATAGCTGGCGAAACTGCGCCACTTATTATGACTATTCTTGGAACTAGCCTCTTCTTTACTGGTTTTACCGATCCTGTGGATGCTCTGCCGCTTAGGATATGGCGTCTTGCCTCACAGCCATACGAGTCGGCCCACTCATTTGGATGGGGGGCGGCACTGATTCTGATCATCTTAGTTCTTGTTATGAGCGTAGGGCTGAGGATGTTGGCTTACAAGAAAGGATTCAGAATAAAGGCGATATCTATCTAAGTCTGGTATCGGGCGTTGTTTTTCTCTATATAGAGAATATAGATAATGCATAATTACCCATAGAGTTAAACTTACTTAGTGACCCATGAAGCAGTAGATAGTGGCATCAAAAGTATCGATGCCCCGTCGCCCGCAGCCGATCTGCAATATCGTTACAAGGTTTCTATTAGAAATCTCAATGCATGGTTCGGAACGAAACAGGCTTTGAAAAATATTAGCCTTGACATAAAGAAAAATACAGCTACTGCGATCATTGGGCCGTCAGGCTGTGGGAAGACCACTCTAATCAGATGTTTAAATCGCATGCACGAAATGATGCCAGGTGCAACTGCAAAGGGGAGCGTAATTCTTGACAATATGGATATTTATGATAAAAGAGTGGATCCTGTTGTTATCAAAAGGCGTATTGGAATGGTATTCCAGAAGCCTAATCCTTTTCCTACAATGAGCATCTATGACAACGTAGCAGCAGGACTGAAGCTCAATGGCATCAAGGACAAGAAGCTTATTGGGGACATCGTTCGAGAGAGTCTTGAAGGTGCAGCTCTTTGGGAAGAAGTAAAGAATGAGCTTGGCAAACCAGGTCTGAGCCTTTCTGGCGGGCAGCAGCAGCGATTGTGTTTAGCAAGAGCACTTGCTATGCATCCTGAAGTGATTCTGATGGATGAGCCGACATCTGCTCTTGACCCAATTGCTTCCTCTAAAATTGAGGAATTGATACACAACCTCAAAAAAGATCTGACGATAATAATTGTGACACACAATATGCAGCAGGCTGCACGCGTATCTGATCTGACTGCTTTTATGTATCTTGGCGAGCTTGTTGAGTATGGGGCGACGAAGCAAATTTTTGAGAATCCGCGGAAAGATCTTACTGAAAGGTACATATCTGGCAAGTTCGGCTAAGCATGATAGATAGTTGGCAATTTGACACGTCTCCTAGATCTTGGAATAGATCGTATACAGAATATCATCATGGACATGGCCCAACTTTCAGAGAAATCTGTGACAACTGCTATCGAATCATATGAAAAAGGTGCAAGTACGAAAAAAGTTATCTTTGAATGGTCTGAACAGCTCAGAGTTCTACAGGATGAAGTTGGCGACCTTGCAATTGAACTGATTGCCCGCTACCAACCAGTTGCCACTGACCTCCGCTTCATCAGATCATGTATGGAAATTGCGTATGGATTTTCCCGGTTTGGCAGATATGCCTACGATATTGTCGATGTGCTTGAAACCATGGGTTCAATAGCCACTTGCGACAAAAGTGCAGTTCTAGAAATGTCGTATACAGTCAGGGAAATGATACACACAAGTGTTCAAGCCTTGCAGTCAAAAGACAAAAATGCAGCAGAAAAGTTGTATAGAATGGATGATACAGTTGATGCACTTTATCGGAAGTATTTGAGAGAAGCCGTCACGCCATACGAAAAAATTGATAAAACATCTTTTGATCCACGCTGCTACGTCTCTGCTCTACTGATACTTCGATATCTTGAGCGCATTTCAGATCATGCCTGTTATATAGGCGATTCTGTGCATTATATCGTTACAGGCACGTCAAGCCCAAGGCGCTAACCGGGTCTACTAGAGAATAAATGACCGCAGGGTATGAAATCAACATCGCATAGGTTGTCACGAAGGGACGATAGGATAGGCGATAGAAAAGCGCATCGCCTATCACAGGAGAAAAAATATAATATTTGATATATCCTGAAAGATTATCTATGCCTAGCAGGGTGCGATGGATTGTGGTAGGCATCAGCCTTGGAACAGTAGCTATAATTGCTAGCATTCTGGCAATAATGGCAGGGCAATAAATTACATTTGACGGACGTGTATCATGCCTGCTATCTTCAACATGACACAAGCAGATTATATCTGCAGAAAAAATTTCTAGGTTCTAGAGTATTGCATCCACCTGACCTTTCTTTTTGCAGGCAGCTGATCAGTCGAAGACTTCCTCATTATAAAGAGATACTTAAAGCCGCGTAGATAAAAGTTGAACCGAAGCGCGCGACTGTGCCATATCGCCGTGTTTGATGTTTGGCTCCTCCTTGTTACACATACAATGTCTACGGTTTCGAAATATTTGCAAAGTTCTCCGTAGACTCGAAAACCTACAGGCGTAAATTTTTTCTTCACCCACTGATCGCCTATTAACCAGCCCAAAACCCTGCCGGGTTTGAGCACTCGATAGCACTCAGCCATCACCTTGTCAAGTTCTTTATAGAACTCATCAGTTTCTGCAGAGATATGTCCTATGTTGCCAGGATGGTCATTGTAGTTAATGTTGTCACCATACGGTGAATCAATGAATATCATTTCGACGCTTGCATCTGCAAGTGGTATCTTGCGAGCGTCATTCTGAGTTATATCGGGCCTAGCAGGTGAAATATCATATGCGATACATCTGCGCCCCTCTTCCTTGCATACATCCATGGTGGTGCCACTCCCTGCCATCGGATCAAGCACAAGGTCCCCATGTTCTGTGTATCGTTTGATCATATTATATATTACATAGGCGGGCGTGACTCCAGCGTATTTGTTGCTCCCTTTTTGCAACTTTCCATAATTCTGCCGCGGATAATCCCATAGTGTAGTCGTTTCAAGCCGCAGAGTAGTGTTCTCCATATCTTTTAGTGAGGCCTTCAGGCCGCCATTAGGGTTAATGAGGTACTGCGAAAGCGATTGTGCCAATTCATTCTTAAGCATGCCATGCCAGTATATTCCATTGCTAGACAGGACTTTTTTTGCACCTGAGAGAGAGTGTACCTCCCCATTGCGCGATACCCTCACCTGGTATGGATATCTGCCTTCCCAAGCTTCAGGTACAATATTCTTCGCACCATCTGATGTTGCTAAGAATGTGCCGTAGAGAATATCTGTGTCCACGTTAAGCAGAAAAAGAAGGTCACCTTTTTTTATTTTCAAAACATTTTCACCATAAACGTGATTCGTTGCAAAGAGCATCCTGTCGAAACATTCTTGCTCACTCTTGTGGGTGCAGGCGAAGATGTGCCCGGGTGGTGCCTGCACTACTCCCTTCATTATGTCTATGGAGATAAAGGGGCAAGTAGATTTAACGATATCGGAAGGAACAACAATTTCGATGAATAAGAAAGATCATGTTTTGCTGGTAGTAAGTTATTTTTTGGCTCTTTTTTGCTTATCCTTTGTTTTACTCAAAGATTATCATAAAATAAAAATAGTCAAACCTGCAATGCCGAGTTCAAAGGGAGTTTCTCATACAAAATCATAGATAAATATCATCATTTTCGTAAAGTACTTATAATATTCAAAGAATTTACGGGCATTATTGAAAATTATTATTGGTGAAGAATCTGATATAGCTTAAAAAGCCTTTTACGGCACCTATGATGTTAATATTATCGTATAATGACACTCTGCTATCTTTGCAGCACAAGGACAGCGTCAATGGAATGCTCTGAATGCAAAAGACCTGTGTGCAAAAAGTGTACAAAGGATTTCCCATTCTCCAGAAGCGCATGCCTTGAATGCGCCGAAAGCATAAAGACGGGCTTGGGAGGCATTAGAAAAGACGAAGAGATTTTTTAATTTTCACTCAATTTTTTTCTGAGGCTACATAGTCCCACTAAAAATTGAAAGATTTACTTAATGTTTCGCTCCGATAAAAATGGCTTTTCTCTTGTTTCCGATGTTTAATATAGGGAATTATTCGCAGCTAGCCAAGAGACTCTGAGCAAATGACTTCAATAACAGTTGCAAAGTTTGGCGGCAGCGCCCTTGGGCTAGAGGGAGCTATGATCCCGCAAATCATTGACAGAATAAAACAGCTACAGCAAGACTCTAAGGTAGTCACCGTTTTCTCTGCACCTTTGATTGAATATAATGGAAAAATTATCTCTATGACAGATATGGCGATTTATGTGGGCAGAAGCTATGCTTCTTCTACTCCTGTAGAAATTGAAGTGCTAAGGGAGATTTACGAGAGAATTTCTTCCAAGTACTTGGATGACCAACGCCGCCATGAATTTCTTGATACTCTTGATAAGTTTTACAGGCAGGTCATAATTTCGCTCAAGCAGGCGGCAGAAAATAAGCGCTTTGTTGATGTGATAAGATCAAGAACACTTGCATATAGTGGCGAAGTCACAATGTCCTACTTGATGGATTATGTGATGCAGAGTATAGGTCTCAAGTCATCACATGTGTTAATCGAAAAGTGGCCAATAATCACTGATGACAACTTTGAAGCTGCCAACTTCATGATACAAGAGTCAAAAGATCATGTCGGCCATCTTATCAGCCTTGTAGATCATAGCGATATTGTATCCATGGGCGGCTTCATCGGCAAGACGGCGGATGGACTCGAAACCACATATGAGCGCGGAGGCTCAGACAGGACTGCTGTAGATATTGCAATTCTACTCCACGACCACTATGACGTCAAGATCGATTTTGAAAAGGATAGTGCAGTCTTAAGCGCAGATCCAAGGATAGTGAAACAAGAGCTTGAACACATACAATATCTGTCATACAATGAAGCCAAGCTTGCAGGTATGTTTGGTATGAAAATCCTAGACCCCATTGCAATAAAAGAGATAGATGACAATAACCTTGACATTCCTATTGTTATTACAGAGATGGTCAAACCAAACGGCAATGTCACCATGATCAAGAAGAAGCCGCCAGTTTTAGAGCACGCTAATCCAATAAAAATAGTGACAGGCAAGCGAAACTGCGCAATGGTGAGGATGGAGAGCACAGCAGCCTCACATCTTGTGGCATCTCTCCAACTTGACAGGCAGTATCAAGATTTTGTGAAGTTGTCCCCCTATGTGATCGATGGTACTGAGATTACTCGCCTGCTGTTCCTTGATGCAGACTATGTTAGAAGGCATGAGAGATACATCCGGGCTTACTGCTCCCAGACGGAAATAGTCTATGGTAGAGGAGTAGTTACGCTCATTGGTGATGAGATGTGGCGTGTCCCCAAGATCGCCTCCACTGCCAGCAGTACAGTAAGTGAACATGACCTCAATATACTAAACCTTGATGCACAAGAGGAAACCTCAAGGATCCTGATTGTGGTTGAGGATAAGGGGACGAATGTTGCAGATGCAGTCAGGGCGATACATTCTACAAGGACAAAGATCCATGGGTTGAAATGACACAAGGGAAAATATGGCTCAATGGATCTCTTATCGATTGGGATAATGCCAAGATTCATGTGTTAACACATGGGCTGCATTATGCTACAGGTGTCTTTGAAGGTGTACGTTGTTACAAGACAGCGGATGGCAGCGCAATATTCCGATTAGATGATCACATACAGCGACTGATGGACAGTGCAAGGATTTACTTTATGGATCTGGGATATACAAAGCAGCAACTGGAACAAGCAATAATTGAAACTGTCAAGGCAAATGACATGGAAGAGTGTTACATCCGGCCAATTGCATACTATGGGTATGGCAAAATGGGTGTCAATCCTCTACCAAACAAAGTGTCTATAGCCATAGCCACCTGGAAGTGGGACGAATACCTGAAAAGGGCTGATGGGACGGACAAGGGCGTACGTGTGATGGTGTCGTCATGGATAAGGATTGACAATAGAGCGATGCCGATGCGTGCCAAGGCAACTGCCAACTATGCTAATTCTGTACTTGCTAGAGTAGAGGCCATCAAGGCGGGCTTCGATGAAGCTATAATGTTAAATTCAATTGGAGCAGTAGTTGAGGCAAGCGCTGAGAATATATTCATAATAAAAGATAACATTCTTGTCACCCCACCTCTTTTCGCGGGTGCACTTGAGGGTATTACAAGAAGTAGTATCTTGGCAATTGCCAAGGAAAATGGCATAGAATATGAAGTACGCAATATATCACGAGACGAGCTTTACACTGCTACTGAGGTATTTCTGACGGGCACAGCTGCTGAGGTCAAGCCAGTAGTTGAGATTGATAATCGAACTATAGGGAATGGCCAAACGGGCAAGATGACAAAAGAACTGGCACTGCTGTTCGATGAAGTAGTTCATGGAAGAGACAGAAAATTCAGTAAGTTGTGGCTCACACCTATCAACTGACCAAGGTCGCCTATTATTGCAAAATGTATTGCAAGATGCACGGGTAATGCGCCAGCCAGATACCATCCAGCGTTACGCAGATTCAATTTCTTTATAAAATACATGGCGAGAAGCGGCGAAACAAAAATTCCGCCATGTATTGTACCATTTAGTAGTAGAGGATGGTAGTTATAGCCGAGATACAACGCGCTAGCCCCTCCTCCTACTACACCCACAATCAAAAATATCAGCATATTATACCGCCACATTTTACAACTTCTTTTTCAATAATTTTTGAGATTGTTGCAAGCCTGTTTTTTACTTCTTTTTCATTATTTCCACGCGATATCAACTGTATCTTTATCTGAGGAGTCTTTTTCCTGTAGTAGCCACGAGGATGCGTCTTGAGATAGATCATGTTCTTGGGGTGAGACTGTACTATCTTTATCAACACTGGAGCAATCATGGCCTCAGTAAGTCCTCTTGTATTATAGTTAAGTTCCTCAGCAACAAACTTGCCTACACTCTTCTTTATCTGAGGAAGGATATACTCTTCAAATATTGCTTGCATCTCCGATGGTACACCAGGCAAACAAAAGATCGATACATCCTCTACCTGCTCCATGACTGCAGGTGCACTCCCTACAGGATTTTGTATCGGGGTTGAACCCTCTGGTATCGTGGCCATCTTTAGTCGGAACTCAGTCAGTTCATAGTGAAGATTGCGCCTTTCATAGCTTCTCTTGAGCATTTCTACAGCTCTATCATCTAGCACAACTTTTTTGCCTAATGCTGCCGCCAAGGCTTCAAAAGTCATATCATCATAGGTCGCACCAAGCCCCCCTGTTGTTATCAAGATATCGGGCTTTCTTGTTAGTGATTCTCTCATTGCAGACGAAATTTCAATAAGATCATCGCATACAACCGTTACTCTTCTTACAACACCCCCAACGTTTGTAATCTCACTGCAAAGTGAGTATGCGTTGGTATTGAGGGTGATGCCTGATAGAAGTTCGGTACCTATGCATAGGATTTCAATGATCATGCTTTGAAGATCCTGCTCAACATAATTAGCTCAGGCCCACTTGTAAGATTGCCTACAACTACTGACTTCATGTTCGCTACTATTCCAGATGAGAGAAAGGGCACGCCACCATTCACCGTTACTGGCTCTGCGGGTACTTGTAATACTTCTGAAATTTCCCTCACCTCGTCCTCAGTGGCCCTAGGGTGAACACCTGCCCCGCCATTAGTGGCGACGATCATTGATCCTGTTTGAACAAAGCCACCCACAGTCATAGAGATGGAAGGGACACCAAGTACATCTTGTACTTGACGGTCAACCTCTCCCTTAAAGAGCGGTGACACTATTGCACCATTATCGTTTGTTACAATTAGGTTGCCTATAGCAGTGAACTTGCTTTTGACCCTTTCAACGTTGAGATGGCTAGACTGTTTCAGCATTAGGACTTCCTCATCTGTTGCTATCGGGGGCAACAGCATACCATTATTGTTCATGACAGTCATCGGGCCAAGGAGCCGGGTTCCTGCTATGGAAGCATAAACTTCGCTTACCTGCAAATAATCTGCAAGTTTTTCTGTCTTGGTCTCGGCAAAACCATATGGTACTAATATGATACTGTCATTTGCCTTGACAAATATGCCGATATTGGGGCTCTTGTATACGGTATAGCGATATATCGCCAATATGTATATGAAAATTCAGAAAATAAAGGATATGAACCTAGCGCTTAGGAGTGATTGGTTCTTTCGGATGAAATTCTGAGATCATAACCTCCAAATTACTTTTAACCTTTCGGGTTCGATAGTTTTTTAAATATACCTATACGGGTTACGATTGCATCTATAAGAAGAATGAAGACTGATTTCACTGTACTATAAAATATACTCAGGTCATAGAAAGTATATAGTGTAGCGTAAAGATCATAAGAAAGCACGAACACCTTGTACTGGATATACAAAAAGTGTGCTTGAGAGATAATAGATCAGTCAGGAAATACACCTAACAATTCTTGAGTATAAAAAACGACGATGTCCAAGGTCATAATAGTGTTTATTATAGCCTGCTTGTGGTAAGCTATAACTATGTCAAATCCATTTTACGACAGAGACATTGTTTCGATAAAGGATTTTACAAAGGATGACTTGGAGTTTGTGTTTGATGCTACGGATAACATAAGCCAGCTCAAACATAGTCAGCGAGGTGAGCTTGGCAAGGGAAGAACTCTGGGGTATATTTTCTATGAACCATCCACAAGAACTAGAATGAGCTTTGAAGCCGCAATGGCATCTCTTGGAGGAAGCTCTATTGGTATTTCTGATTTGAAGTCATCTTCTGTAGAAAAGGGTGAAAGCCTTGCAGATACAATAAGAGTCATAGATCTGTATTCTGATGTAATCCTACTCCGCCACCCTTTGGATGGCTCTAGCAGATATGCAGCCGAACTCTCCGAAAATCCTATCATAAATGCGGGGAGCGGAAGCGAAGAGCATCCAACGCAGGCCCTGCTTGACTTATATACCATATTGAAAGTGAAGGGTAAGATTGATGGCCTGTCCGTGGCCATAGTGGGTGATCTGAAATATGGCAGAACAGTATATTCATTACTGTATGGCCTTGCCAATTATAAGGTGGAAGTGCATCTTGTGTCGCCGCCTACGCTGAGGATAAGAAAAGAATCACTATATGAAATACAAGGCCGGCTCAAGATAAAGGAGCACAATAAGCTTGACGAAGTGCTGCCAGAGATTGATGCTATTTACGTTACAAGAATACAGCGTGAGCGCTTCCCGGATGTGCAAGAGTATGAAAAGGTCAAGGGGACTTACACAATAGATGAAAACACCTTGACAAAGTCCAAGTCAGACATTGCAATCATGCACCCTTTGCCACGAGTGGATGAAATTTCACAGTCAATTGATCACACTAAAAATGCAATATACTTCAAACAGGCAGCTTATGGAAAGGAATTAAGGGCTGCGCTATTGGCACTTATGCTGAATGAGAACCTGTCAAAATAGTGTGAGAAAAACTAACTTGTATGACTCAGAATAAGTAACTGCAGTCAGCTAATGTCTTTTTATCCTCAACAATCATAAAAGCATAGAGTAAAAAAGATTGTCAAACTTTGACTAATCTATTTATTATACACTTTACTTAGAATCACAATTCTATACGTATGAACGACTTGCATTATTTGTCGCATAGTTATTACAAGTTCTTCGTCGACAAGCATCCTGCAGGCATACAAGTTCCATGGAATGCATACATGCACAGATCACTGTCGTCATATGAAAACGATACACATGTTGCGGCTATTCTGGTTACAACAAAGACCTTTTCCAATTACGACTTCTTGTCTTTAGTTCAGAACTAGATCTAGGCATAGTTGCCCTTTATCGAGGATTTAGCACCACATGCTTCGCAGATCAAAAATGCTACCTTTGGTTTGCTCTTTTCAATACGAGTATCAGGACTCCCACATACGGGGCATTGAACATAGTCTTTAATGTAGCGATCGATTAGTGCATGAAATGAGGAGGGGGTCTTATGGCCCAAGAATATTACGCGCTCGCCAGATATGTAGCCAGCAGAAGCAAGTTCTTTGTTGAGATAGAATAAGAATTTTTCAGGATCTCTTCGCAGTGCCTTCGGAAAATCCATGAAATTTCGGAAAATAGTATTCTTGCCGACCCAGATTATCTGGGGAGTTGGAATCTCAAGCCTTGACCTTGTTTTCTTGGCAGTAGTGTCCACTTTGTCCTGCAGCCTCTTGAGCAGGTCCTCATAGTCACCGGTGGACTGTGCTTTCACAGATTATCGGTGGTATTTCTGTTTAATTAATGTATATCGACTGCGATAAAATTATTTGATAACCTCTTTTTTGTAACTGCCATCGCTGCCAGCGACGAATCGCATCCGATCCAGCGGCGGCTAAGCTTTTCTGCAACCGAAAGTGTAGTGCCCGAACCACAGAAAAAGTCAGCGATAAGATCATTAGGTTTTGAAAACTGACTGATTATGCGTTCTAGGAGTTGGGTATGCTTTTCAGTTCCGTAACCTGTAGAATAGTTGTAAGCTTCAATATCAAACCAAACATTATCGATTATCCTGTGTGTTTTTGGAGGGATCCAATACTCTGGGTATTTTCTATGTGACAGTTTTCTGACAAACTCTAGTTTTTTGTTGGTAGCTTGCCAATATTCTTCAAGCACCATATGAGAGAATTTACTCTCATATAGTTGATAATTTTCGATTGCTTTTAGTGCTCTCTCTTTTGCCCATTTCCATTGTCCCCTTGCAGGTTTGGCACCAAAAATCTCATAGCGCATTGTGGGCCTGTCTACATTGCTCCAAAAACCCATCCACTTTGCCTTTGACTGATACTCTGCAAGAGGAGGCCGGAATTTAGTATCTGGCAATTTGGAATACCACAATATTGTGTCGTATGCAGCATGCATCCTATCTATTGAATTAAATTGGTATTGCAGATTCTTTCTACGGCCGCGCTTTACTATTATTTCGTTTCTGAAATTTTCAGAGCCAAAGATTTGATCCATCATCACTTTGATGTAATGGATGGCATGCCAGTCCAAATGAATGAAAATAGATCCAGAAGGTGAGATCAGCCTACGGATTCCACTTAAGCGCTGTTGCATCATCTCAAGATATTCACTTTCATTCAATAGATCTTCAAAGGCTAGATTGCTATCGTTTTTAATGCGATGTAAATAACGCTCGCCACTTTGGAAAGGTGGATCGATATAGACAAGATCTATCTTATTTTCAAAGCCATGCTTTAGCAAGTAATTGATGCATTCAAGATTATCACAATGAAAAAGCAGGTTTTTGTTTCTTATGCAAGGATATTTATTCGGCTTGCAGATGAGCTTAGCCCTCTGTGCCATGACCTTGAGATTATAATGCCCATTATTATTCAGATCGTATAACAGCAGAATAAAGGATATCCGCCAAGAATCAGTTCACAAATACTACATCCCAATGAAGTTCGAATTATACTGCAAACAAAAATCTTTCTTTATGGGTTTCACCCTAGAGTTTTGAACAGTTAGAGTTTCTGTGGAAAACTGCAAACTGCTGATTCTGACTCCTTCTCCATACAACCAATACAACATCGTTACGAAGCCGATGTAGCAAAATATAATGCATATTCATTCTCCGTCAGAATTTTTCTGCAGTTCTAGTAGTAGTTCTTTAACATTTGTGACCTTCATTTCCACTATGAGACTTATTATAAGCAAAAATACTCTATGATAAGATGTTGACCACTAATACAGTATCGTCAAATATGATTCCAATTAATAAACCCTGGATGGGAGAAGAAGAAAAGCGTGAGGTGACAAGCGTGCTTGAAGAAAACGCGCTCACTACGGCCGCACGTGACGGAGGCAAACGAGTGCGAGACTTCGAGTCCTTGATGAAGGACTACCTGAAAATAAAACACGTAGTGTCTGTCAATTCTGGCACCTCTGCACTGTATGCGGCTCTACTTGCAGCTGGGATAAAACAGGGCGATGAAGTATTAATTCCATCATTTACGTTTGTGGCAACTGCCAATGCTGTTATTGCAGCAGGCGCTAAGCCAGTGTTTGTAGATATCAAAAAGGATGACTACACTATGGACGCTTCTGACCTGAATACCAAGATCACCAAAAAGTCCAAGGTGGTAATACCCGTGCATCTATATGGTCACCCATGCAACATTGACGAAATAGGCGAGCTTGCAGACAAACATTCGCTTAACGTTATAGAGGATGCTTGCCAGTCTTTAGGATCAAGTTACAAAAAGAAGCAGACTGGCACGTTTGGCACGCTGGGCTGCTTCAGTATGTATGCAAGTAAGGTACTTACAGCAGGCGAAGGCGGCGCAATTGCAACGGATAGCGATGAGCTTGCAGACAAGCTCAAGATGATAAGGAACCACGGGATGGTAGAAGGCTATGACACAAGGATGCTTGGTCTAAATCTTCGACTGCCAGAGCTGAGCGCCGCTGTTGCTAAGGTGCAGATGCAAAAGCTGGGCAAGATGCTAGAAATCAGGAGACGTAATGCAGAGCTTTTGGGCAAGCTGCTATCTGCCTCTTCAAAGAAATATGAAGTAAAGATACCAGAGGAGACTACTGACAAGAAGTTTAATTGGTATCTCTATACCGTAGCCATTCAAGACAAGAGGGATGAGGTGAAGAACAAGCTTGTGCAAAAAAATGTAGGGGCGACAGTCTATTATAATCCTCCAGTGCATAAGATACCCTTCTATGCGCATGCTGCATCGGAAACAAAGCTGCCAGCGACAGAATGGTGTGCTGATCATGTGCTGTCATTGCCGGTTCATCCACACGTAACAGAATCAGATGTAGATCATATAGCAAATAGCCTAAATTTCACAGTTAACGGGCAAAATATATCATAAATTTTAGAGATCAGATTAATATCCTAGTTGCCGATGCGTTTTTATATTATATCTCGACCAACTAGAAGGCGGAAATGGCGATAGATACTGGAGATACTGCATGGATGTTGATCTCCACCGGGCTTGTCATGCTGATGACTCCTGCTCTCGGATTCTTTGAAGCTGGCCTTATTCGAGGCAAAAATTCCCTGTCTGTAATTATGCAAACCTTTTCTGGGCTTGCCATTCTTTCTACTCTGTGGTTCGTTCTTGGGTTCACCCTTGTTTTCTCGCCATCACAAGGCGGGTTTATTGGTGGCTTTGATTGGTTATTTTATAACAATATTCCCTTCAATGAATCTCTAGACTATGCGCCGACAATTCCTGGAGTAACGTTTGCCACTTATCAGATGATGTTTGCAGTCATCACCCCTCTTCTTATTACGGGAGCTTTTGCAGAGAGGGTCAAGTGGAATGCGTTTGTAGCTTTCATTGTGACATGGAGCATCTTCATCTACTATCCTCTTGCACATTGGATATGGGGAAGAGGATGGCTAGCTGAGCTGGGGGTATTTGACTTTGCAGGAGGTATCGTCATTCATACAAGTGCAGGTCTTGCCTCTCTTGCAGCTGCACTCGTGCTCGGCCGCAGAAAGAATTTCGGCCCAGATATCATGGTGCCTCACAATATACCACTCGCAGTTATTGGTGCAACATTCCTCTGGCTTGGTTGGTACGGGTTTAATGCAGGCAGTGCACTTGCGTCAGGTTCGCTTGCTGCGAATACCTTACTAGTGACACACATTGGCTCAGCTACTTCAGCTCTAGTTTGGATAGCGCTTTCCTGGAAGCGAGCGGGCAAACCCTCTACTACAGCTGCCATCAACGGCGCAATTGCAGGGCTCGCAGGCGTAACACCTGCTGCGGGTTTCATTAGCGCACAGAACTCTTTCCTTCTTGGAATTGTACTAGGGTTTGCTTCATACTATGCCATACTTCTGCTAAAAGAGCACTTGAAGATTGATGACGCACTTGACGTCAGCTCTGTTCACGGCGTAACTGGTATTGTGGGCTCGCTAGCAATAGGCCTTATTGCCAGCACTCTCATCAACCCTGCTGGCCCAGATGGATTGCTATTTGGAAACCCAATGCAACTAGCAATACAGGCATTGGGCATCGGAGTAGCAGCAGCTCTTGGCTTTGGCGGTACAATCATCATCATGAAGATAATAGACGCCACAATAGGACTCAAAGTACGGGAGGAGGAAGAAGATATCGGGCTCGACATTACGCAACATGCAGAGCGGGCGTATGTCAGCTAATGTTTTCTTTTTTTGCTTTTAGCTTATTTATGTGCTATCTTCTAGGATTATAAAGAACATAAGATTTTGTCAAATCAACTATATAATGGGCCATTCCAAAATCTGCAGTATGGTTTTTTCTTCCGCATGCATAGTCTTACACCTTTGACAGAGGACTTTACAAGAAATTATAGAAGCACGAGTTTTTGTTGATTTGCAGATATACATATTGATATCGTTTCAATATGCCATCTAGCATTCTACTACCCGATAAACTTCCTTAGTTCTTCATTTATTTTGTCCTTCTCTTCAATATTTAGACCATGACCACTTTCATGGAATTCAATCAGTCTAGAGCCTTTGATTCCTTCGTTCATCACTTTTGCAAAGTCAAATGGGCATATTTTATCATGTGCGCCATGAAATATTGCTACTGGAAGATTTCTTTGATTTAGCACCTGCATATCATTTCTAAGATCTGCATCACGTAATTCTTCTAGGCTCTTTACTGTTGCAAATGGAGACGCTTCCATATTTATTGAAAATAGCCACTGTAACATCTCTGTGCTTTGAGAGTTTTCGTTTTTAAAGAACATCTTTGCAAAGTCGGAGACCATCTTTGGTCTGTCTTGCTTTGATTTCATAATGAGATCATCGCAGACTGATTTTTCAAGTCCATATGGGTAATCCTCTCTTCTAGTAAAACAGGGTGCAGCTGCACCCATCAATACTACCTTTGAAACTAATTCTGAAAAATATTTTGCTACATAGTGCATTACTATCGCGCCTCCCATTGAAAATCCTACTAGAGTTACTCCTTGCAAGTTGAGCATGGAAATCACTTGTTTTATATCATCAGCAAAAACATCATAGTTATAGCGAGTCCAAGGCTTATCTGAGCGCCCAAAGCCTCTAAGATCCATACCGATACAGCGATAGCCGTTCTTGTGCAATGCCATGTATTGATATTCAAACATCTCGTTACTCAAGGGCCATCCGTGAATAAATAAGACAGGTTTGAGAACATCTTTTGCTCCGGTTTCACTACCTATATCTTCAACGTAAATAGATACATCCTCATCGACTGCAATATAGGGCATTTTATTACAGCTTCCACTCATTCTATTTATAGTATTTCATCAAAAAGGTTCGTTGCTTCAAATGATCATTGCTTTTTGAGCGTTCAACTAACTCCTTGAAAGTCCTAGAAGAAAACAACATTAGAACAGTTGTACTACTTGGTAAGCCTTTACTTCATTCAAAATTCATGGACGATTTAGGCGTAAGGATTTTTGGAATGCGACAAATAAAATATAAGATATCTCCTCATTTTTGCTAGTATGGTTGATCAGGCGAGTTCTCAATAATGTTAAAGGGATTACTGTGGTATAGGGTTTGGTCAAAAGAGTTCTTCAGAGCCATTCGCCGTTTATCGGAGTGAATTTTGGTTGACTCTGGTAATTTTGTCATGACAGCGGCAGCCGTTGTTGGTTTGGCCCCTGAATTTTTGAGGGGGCAGAGGTGGTAGTAGATATTACATTCCCTATTAATACAACAATCTTTCATCACACGAACTTTCGTAAACTTTAATCTATCCTCGCATAATATGCAGCAAAACTATCTTAGCCTTCCACACCTACTATATCTAAAGTCTTTTATTGGCTTGTATTCATTTTTTATTGTGTGAGGCTTATTATCTACACGGGCAAGGGCGGCACTGGTAAGACAGTAACTTCCTGTGCAACTGCAATCAAGATGGCTGAGCACAACTATAAGACGCTTGTGATTTCAGCAGATCCAGCACATACGCTCAGTGATGCTTTTATGATGCCCGATGTTGGTCAGGAGCCAAAGCAAGTGATGCCGAACTTGACCGCATTGCAAATCGATCCTGTCGTTGAAATGAGCCGGCAGTACAACACTATACTCTCCTATACAGCAACCCTATTTTCATCTAAAGGCATAGATGAAACGCTCGCCTATGAGATTGCTATGCTACCAGGTATGACTCAATTATTTTCGCTATTGAAGATAGAAGAAGTCGACCGTGCAAAAACATTTGATGCAGTAGTGCTGGATATGCCTGCCTCCGGCGAAGCGCTACGATATCTATATTTCCCCAAACTTGTAGGCAGTATAGGTCGCAAGCTGACAGGACTTGCAGGTCTGTTTAGTGGATTTGCCAAGATCTTCCAACCGCTTGGCAAGTTCCCGACACCTACCAAGGATGTCATACAGAGTGAAATGGAATTGCTCGACAGGCTCAATATACTTTCTGACATTATTAATGATAACAATAGGACCTCTGTAAGATTGGTTGCAAACCCTGATACATTCAGTATTGAAAATGCCAAGCGTGTACTCATGTCGACAAGCCTCTATGGCATTAATGTCGATATGGCAATAATAAACAAAATAATGGCCAATTCTTCAGATGAATACTATTCAAAATGGGCAAACTTCCAGAGGTCAAAGGTGGAGGAAGCAAAGGCAAATTTCTATCCTTTACCTGTAAGAGAGACACAGCTCTATAATACGGAGCTTCGTGGCATAGATATGCTGAGCAGACATGGCGAAATGCTCTTTGGCAGGGATGATCCATCCAAGATATTCTATCACGGCGAACCATACATGTTTGTGAATGAGGGAACTGCGATCAACATGACTGTGCAGGTACCCTTTACTGAGAAAGACGACTTTAGCATAGAGCGTTATGGTGACCAGCTCACCATAAAAGTTAAGACGGCAATAGGACAAATAGCCAATGTTGTTCCATTGCCCGTTGTGACCGCAGGGATGAAGCTGGCAAAGGCAAAGCTCTCAAATCACAAGCTAAACGTGCAGTTTGAAAAAGATCCTTTATGATTAGGCTCTATCATACCATGTGCAAACAGTTTATATAATCTCAGACTTTATGAGATTTGAGAAAGTAATGCCAATAGATCCAGACTTTCCAAAAAATCACCAGCCAACTGGTAAGCATCAGCACTCAGACGGGGAGCATTTTCATTTTGTATGGGGGCCTGGAAGGACTGCAGAAGCGGCAGAAAACGAAGAGGTCAAATCTGCATATCAAGCAAGAGGAGAAGAAATGGTTCCTTTGGGCGTTCATGGGACAATGGTAGCTGTCGACTGGGACTCTTGTGTTGCTGACGGCGCCTGTATTGAAGCATGTCCGGTGCAGGTATTTCAGTGGTATAGAACAGAGAATGATGTTCCTGCAGTTGAGGTGGCAAATGCTACAAGCGCGGGTACAGGCAGCGGAGTTAAAGAAGAACGTAAAGACTATACAGACAAGGCAGATCCAATCAGAGAGCATGATTGCATCTGGTGCATGGCTTGCGTGTCAGTATGTCCGCCACAAGCAATCAAGGTCGACCAGGCAAATCTAGAGTTTCATGAAAAGTCTGCCGGTACATTCAATGAAGCATTGTCTAAAGGTAGTGCACCTCCGCCACATGCGCACTAACATCAACTACCTGTGAACGTTGTTAGAAGCGTTGCGATGGAAGTACAAATATGACTGAATTTGCCAGGACCGACTTTAACCTACAGCGTCTAGTCGATAACTCCTACAAGGCTATTGATCAGGGTGCCTATGAAACAAAGC
>DATAAU010000028.1:0-17707 GCA_036259955.1 Nitrososphaera sp.
CGCCTTAGCATATTTGCTATCCTTCTTCCAAGCTCATGCTCGATTAAGAATTTTCGAATATCTTCTGAGAGTTTATCTTTGTTTTTTGTAATCGGAAAGTAAGCTTTCTCTTCCTTCCCATGATGAAAGGCATCTATAAACTCCTCCATAACAACAGAAATTATTTGAATATCTTCAATCGGTATATCCTCATTTGCATATAGTTTATCCGAACATCTTTGCGCGATGTTTCCTATTCTTCTCACGAGTTGATGTTCCTGCATCAGGCTCTCTGTAGATGAATAGTCCATAACCATCTTGCGCACCTTTGGTTATTTCAATTTTTGATGCAAGAAGGATTCCTGCTATGAATGCACATTAGTCCACTACATAATAATACATGTTATCTTAGGTCGACGAAGTGATGTCACAATATCAATGAATCAATGATTTTCAAAACTCTTGTCCCAAACAATCTACGTCGATAATATTGTGATATACTCTATGTATGCTCTAATTTTCAGAAGGTGTTATTGGTAATGAAATACTAAATTAAAGGTAGATCTTGTGCAATTAGAATTGTTTCTTAGCCCAAATCCTGCACCATTAGCTTCTGTAATGTTCTGTGATACAAATTGTCCTAGTCCAGTCCCTGTCGCAGATCTAGCTGCAAACTTTGAAAGCAACCCCTGAATTTTGTCAGACTCCATGCCGCAACCGGTATCTTATACGCTAATAATTATTATCTTCCCGCCTCTTCTTCTTATGTCTCTGTATCATTCCTATATTATTGAAGAATGATAAAGATAGATGAGGCTCTATGACCAGATTAAATATCTATTTTCTTCTTACATTTCATAGAAACTGAACTCGTTTCCTACAACCTTATCGTAACAGTACATAATTTCGGAAGAATTACAGGATCGAGTAACAAATTTACTGGTTAATTTGCAGGAGGAGACAAATGTTTGATTATTTGTGAACATTCAAGAATTAACAAGTATATGAGTAGTGGCATGACCTCGCCCAGGCGAGTATATTTTAAGAAAACTGTTCCTGTAGTAATCCGGACGTAATTTGCATGCAACTGTGCTATTTTTCTTGGACGCATTGTAAATGTTGCAATTAGAGGACTTGTCATTTAATTCCTAACAGATTCATATATCTTGGAAGTAGCAACTGCAAGACAGCAATACGAACATTAAAGTATGGATATGCGTTGAATAAGGTGTCTTAACAATATGTCTGCATCATCACCATCGTCATATGTGGCCTCTAATTCTCCTGTTTCACCTCTTCCAGACGAAGGGGAGATTGTTGTTGCAACTGTTAGAGATATCAAGGGTCATGGAGCATATGTTACTTTAGATGAATACCAGGGTCTTACAGGTTTTCTCTCAATAAGAGAGGTTGCTACCGGGTATGTACGTAACATTCAGCGTTATGTAAAACCAAAGCAAAAGGTTGTTTTAAAAGTAATAAAGGTTAACAAAACGAGAAAAGAAGTTGATACATCGCTTAAGCAGATCACCGGTGAAGAGAGAAAGTCAAAGCTTATTGAGGTAAAAAGAAACGAAAAGGCCTCAGGATTTCTTGATTCGATTAAGGCACGATTAAATCTAAGCGATACTCAGATGAAAGAAATTCAAGATCGTATTCTCCAAAATTATGATGATGTCTATACGCTTTTTGAATCTATAGCAACAAAAGGCATCGGAGATGCAGTCAATAAAGTTGGCTTATCTGAAGAGGTATTGAAGGCTATGGAGGAGGAAAGTCACAAGATAAGGATTCCTCAAAATGAGATCAGAGGTATCATGGAAATTTCCTCCAAGAAACCAGATGGAATTGAAATTATCAAAAGTGTGCTTATTGATGCAGCAGAAGGTGTCAAAACGAACCCAAGTACTATCAGCATTGCATATGTTGGCGCTCCAAGATATAGAATTGCGATCAAAGCAGAGAGTTTTAAGATGGCTGAAAAGGCAATGTCTCGTGCGATTGAAAAGATACAGAAAGGAATAGAAAAAAATCATGGCAATTTTAATTTTACAAGAGAGAAATCGAAAAAGAACCTCTACTAAGATACACGCTTCTAAGAGTCCCCAACTGACGAAGGGCAATTTTACCTATTGATCAAAGAAAAAACGTGTGTGCGTTTACCTCTCCCTTTTGTTAGTGTAGCTACGACTGATTCACTAACCCTTACTAGCTGACCTCAGATAAAGACTTCTAGCACTGCTAACCTCTGAGTATCATTGTTATCATATCCTGTAAAGTTAGTATGCGCTAACAATATTGCTCTGCACCATCTTTCTTAGCATTGGCAAAGGTTTATTACTCAAGTTAACTTATTAATTGCATATAAATAATGACTACTGTAAGAGTTATTGTTGTCGTGGCTGTTGCAGCCGCAATTCTATCTACTGTATTTGCAGTTTCTAGCCAATCTCTTGTCGGTTTATTCGCTACTGCACAGGACGCGGCATCGAAAAAAAATACTATTGGAGGGCATACTGCAGGTTATGGCCTACATGAAACCAGTGGCGATGTTCTAGACCCTGTAAATAGTTACAGTGCCGTCAGCAAAGAAGTGGTTATAGACCCTGACAAATATCTCAGATCTTTTGATTATGGACGAATTTCTAAACTTGCTGACGGTACTACTCTAAGGGAGTTTACTCTTGTTGCAGATGATAGGCAGGTTATGGAGATATCGCCTGGTGTATTCTACAATGTATGGACTTTTAATGGTACGATACCTGGCCCAACTCTAAGGGCTACCGAAGGCGATCTGATACGGATAAATTTCATCAATAATGGCTCAAAGCCTCATTCAATACACACTCATGGTATCCACGAGTCCGAGATGGATGGGGTATTTGAGACTATTAATCCTCGCGGCAAATTCATCTATGAATTTTATGCCGAGGCTTTCGGAGTATACCCATATCATTGCCATGTCACTCCGCTTGAAGAGCACATTTCACGAGGTCTTTATGGCGTATACATTGTTGATCCCAAGACTCCTAGACCGCCGGCTGATGAGATGGTCATGATCATGAATGGCTTTGACACAGACTTTGATACAGAAAACAACTTCTATGCCGTGAACACCATTCCTTACTACTATATGCATCATCCTATAGAGATAGAACAAGGTAAGCTTGTCCGAGTATACCTTGTTAACATGCTGGAATTTGACCAGATAAACAACTTCCATCTGCACGGTAATCTATACCAGCTATATCGTAGTGGTACGAATATGGCTTCTGATGAATACACGGACATGGTGACTATGAGCCAGGGCGAGCGAGCTATACTTGAGTTTAACTACAAGTACCCTGGTCAGTATATGTTTCACGCACACAAGACCGAGTTTGCTGAGAAAGGCTGGGTAGGAATGTACTTAGTTAAGGATCCTGCCGAGACGCGATCAGATGCAGGCAGTAACAGCAACAATAGTAGTAGCCGTAGTGATTTCCTCCAGACCGCGACAATTTCAGGAGATGTTGGCACGTAACCATGGAAGAAGAAGATAGAATTCATAGATCATCATCCACATCGTCATTACAACCAAGCTCGTTTGCAAGTGCAAAAATGGTGACGGTTGCCTTGGTTCCTTTTGTTGTTTTAGCAGCCATGATTGCCTTTATCTTCGGCCCAGGTCAGGAGTTTCTTGGTGTAGGTACACCTCTTCCTGAAATTACTATAGAGAGGATTGATTTTCAAGAGGATGGAAAAATTATCGCAATCATTCGCAATACTGGCCCAATCGATGTTACCGTAGCCCAAGCGGATGTCAATGACAGAATCCAGCAGGCCGCAATAGAGCCTGGCAAAGAACTGCCAAGGTTTGCAGAAGCAAAAGTGATAATTCCATTTCCTTGGAATGAGGGCGAGCCTTATGAGATAGGTGTGACTAGCTCTGATGGCACAAGGTTCAGCAAGGGTGTCGATGCAGCTGCTCCTGCTGCAACTCCTGATGTGGCACAGGCATCGTTATTTGCGCTTATTGGAACATACGTAGGCATCATACCTGTGTTAGCCGGACTCTTGTGGCTTCCGTTTATCAAGAGGCTCAGCCTTGGAAAATATAGATTCTTTCTGAGTCTAACTGCCGGTTTGCTGGTCTTCTTGGGAATTGATGCCCTAGTTGAGGGTAGCGAGATCGCCACAGTGAGCGTAGCAGGGGTCTTCAACGGCCAGATTTTGATTGTATTAGTAACAATATTGTCATTTCTTGCATTGATGTATGCCTCCTCGAAGCTGGATAGAAGAAGTAAAGGTAGCACATCAGAGGAAGTCCACGAATCGTCTTCGTATGACTCTACACATTCAGGCGCAACAAAAACTTTGGATCATCGCCAGCTAGTTGTCAAGCCTGTAGCGATAGCATTGATGATATCAATTGGAATTGGACTTCACAACTTTGGAGAAGGATTAGCTATAGGAGCTTCCGTTGTCCTTGGAGAACTTGCGTTAAGTACATTTCTCATTGTAGGATTTATGATTCATAATACCACAGAAGGATTTGCGATAGTCTCTCCACTCGCCAAGGCAAGGGTGCGAAGAATGTTGGGCAAAATGATTATCATGGGCCTGATAGCCGGAGTCCCAACAATTTTTGGTACTTGGATTGGAGGATTTATCTATTCTCCTATTGCCGCAATAACATTTCTGTCAATAGGGGCAGGTGCGATATTCCAAGTTGTATTTTTAATATACCGGGGAATGTCCCAAGCAGAGGCTGATAAAGGCAAGATGCTGTCAAATGCATCCGTCATTGCAGGATTTGCTGCAGGCATGCTCATTATGTATGTAACGGGTCTGATTATCCCATCATGAGTAAATTACAAAAGGATTTAACAGCAATAGATAGTAACAAAATTCAACAAAACCAAAGAGTCCAGTCAAGAAAAATGATTCATTTAACTAAGACCTTGAACAGTAGCGCCAATGCTAGTGATAGCCGGCTTACCTCGATCAGAGGCGCAAACAATGTTAAAAGACCCAAGTGCACGTTTAGGATGGAAGACTACTTAGAAACTATCTATGAGCTTGTTCAACATAAAGGCTATGCTCCTTTGGCTGATGTTGCCGAATATCTTAACGTCCGGCCACCAAGCGTGACTGCGATGGTCCGCCGGCTCGACCATGGTGGCCTACTAACCTATGAAAGATACCGTGGCATCCATCTAACAGAGAAAGGCATGAACATAGCAAAGATCATACACGAGAGACACAGCGTTTTGTGTGAGTTTCTAACAATGATCGGTGTTAGCGAAAGAGTTGCGAACGAAGATGCTGAAAGCATGGAGCACCACCTCCATATACAAACTGTGCAGAGACTGACAGAGCTGATGACTATGCTAAAGATGTCTAGGGATAGCTGAGTGATTTATTTGGTGCAGCTTTTGAAGTAGGGATAAGAAGAAAGTCAATTTTTGTGTCGTCGCTGTGTATGAGAATAGTGAGTCAAAATATTAAGCATTTTTTGACTTATCGAACTTCTGTTCTTACAGCTTACACAATCTTTGTACCAAGGTCAATAATAATTCTTTATGATCTTGTGAAGACAGGGAGAGCATACCCTCACTAACATCTCTGTAGTATCTTAATGTTATGGGGGTTTATATCGTGCAAATCAAGTTCTTCACATTTACCTATGCAATCAAACGGCCAAAAATAAATTGACTGATTGAATATGAAATCCTGACAGTGAGAGTTGCCTGCTGTAATCTGTATTATCAAATTGTTGATGTTTATGATAGATCTAATCTTCCATTTTTAATATCTATTAGAAATTTTATCCAATTATCAATTTCCGCGATTTTTGCATCATCAACCTGTTGAGTAGGGGTATTTTGTTCATGTCTAAGTAACACTCTATGTTTTTGGATCTCTTCCCTTCTGGTATACGCATAGTTGATTATGAGGTCAAGTATTTGTTCTGTAGACACGTTATAATATGTACATGACACGCTATTACCTAAAAAGAGCTCAAGACATTTTATGACATAGTCGTAGACGGGAAGGACGGGGAGAAACGGACTTCAAACCAATGCCTAAGATTCGCTAGACTTACCATAGACGATAGGCGATATATAGACTTCTATAAAAGATATTTATCACTTAGAAATATTCTTTCTGAAAAGTTGTCACCAGTAGATTACATATATACCTACTCAACACGAATCTAGAATTTAGGCTACTAGATATGATGCTGTTACAATTTTTTGGACTAGCACGTTAATGTTCCTGACGTTGTAAGCAAAGACAGAGGAAATAAAAGATTATGAGGAATATGGAATTAATAGTTATTCCTAGAAATATTTGTATTAGTGACGTGAATGATAGACCTTCTTTTTAGTTTTTGATATTCTTATCTAGGCCTTTGTACTTAACGTAGACATGGCGAAATTAACTATCCGCCGTAAGGGACATACAAGAAAGGCATTTACCACGAAGCGGGGCGATAAGAAGCGGAAAAAGGTTAGAGTAGCCAAGACGCAGGTGAAGCCCTCAACATTCAAAACTAGAGATCGAGGAAAGCCTGGTCACGGTCCTAAAATAATTCCGCCACTTGAGGAAGGCGGACTAGGCGGAGCTGGCTTCTTTGATAGGTCAAATTATGAACAAGAAGAATTAGTGTTCGATCGCGCAAAAAAGGTGGGTGAAAGAAAGGTAGTGGGCGAACTTCGCGCTTTGCAGGTCTTCTTCAAGGTAACTGATCCGCAAAAGTCGAGGCGTGCATTAGAATTGAGCAAAAAAGTTGCTGGCAGCTTCAACGATAGACAAGAGGTAGGGTATCCTAAAGGTTTCAGCAGTAAGCAATAACGAGATCTTTAGGAATCATATGGGTACCTTGAGAGCTGAGTAATCACATTGTACTTTCTCATCCTCACTACTTTGACCTCTCTTTTCTATATCTGCCTAGCCTGTAAATTAGCCTGACAGGTTCCGTTAAAATTTGCGCAGATCCATCTGACGTCCAGTCGATAAGATGGTTAAGGTACAAAGCGAGCCTGATAACATTAAAAATTCTTAGTGTGTAAATTTTTTGATATGGATTCAGGAAGAGAGCATCGTGAACAGATTCCAACAGAATATAATGAAGAACAAACTCTAAGAGCGGTTCGAAAGCAAAATCAAATCCCAGGCCAACGTAAAGAGAAAACCATTAATGACTTTCCAAAAGCCGCTGCAGTAGGACAAATATTAAAAGACCTCGATTTCCCTGCAGATAAGCAAACAATTGTTACTTTCGTGGAGAAATTGAACACTCCAAATAGCAAAGAAATCCTCCCTGTGGTGGAAAAGCTGGACACTAAGAAACAATACGAAAGCGTTTCAGAAGTCATAAATACGATACGACTTGTTGAGTGATAGGACGGGATATAACCTAAGATATCTTCCGTGCCTCTTGAATAAAAGAGGAGGTCTATTTACCGTCGCCCTTGGTGCGCTAATTTTTATGCTTGAGCAGAATATATTTCTGGAATTTTGAAATAATAAGAGAACAAATCGAGAAAAGAACATAATAACATTCGAGGATTTTTAATAAAGGCGTAAATAGGTGTTTGTCGAATATAAATCTCCGACCAGCCGAAAAAGAAGGCTGATCCACCATTCAGATCTGCGCAGCGGGTAAAGGCCTGCTGGGTCCATGGGGCTGGATGGCTGTCGTAATGCGGAAGCAGGTACACGGTCAATCCGAAAGATTGGCTGCTACTCTTCCTAACTCATTACGGTAAGGGCAAACCACAAGGCTCTTTGGAACCTGCAAAAACTGTCTTGAAGGGAAAGCCACATGTCTTCGAATGCTGGTCGGGTTATCTTTGTTTTTTTGTTCCGCCATCTCTACCCTGAAGTGCCATAGGCCTAAAACTACCCTGCATACACGTTTAATACTCTTAACGGCTTTCCCCTAGCCATGAAAAAACGTGTGTAACCTTTTTAGCCTTTTTTTGCCCTTGAAAAACAATGTCTTCGCAAGGATCAACAACAAAGGATGAAACTACCAAACTCGAGAACTCCACATACAATATCTTGATGGCACTAGGTAAAGAGGCACAGTTTCTGTATTCCACTATTGACACATACATGGAGGACGCTAGGAAAGACAATAATTCTGAACTTGAAAATATGTGGAGAACTATCAAGCAGGAACGAGAAAGGCATCTGGGGATGTTGAGAAGCGCTCTACAGAAGCAAGCAAAAGAACAAAAATTGCAATAAGTCGTAATGCATCCTTAATAATAACCCTCCAAGTGTTTTATGCTTGGATATTTTTTCCTGTTCTCTCGCCCCTTTCTTGTATTGCGTTATCTAATTCAATTCTAAAAAAGAATATGTGGTCAGCTGCTAGATTCTATCAAAAGTTATCACGAATGAAAGAAAATTTTTTCCTGACAGGGAACTGCTCAATGTCTAAAGTAACAGGCTGTTATACTGCTGGTAGTGCTACTCCTATGATTGATGTATCCATGATGATTAGAAACTGTGCTAGTGAAAGCAGCGCTAGTGCCTTCCAGCTACCTGGGTCCTGTGGAGCTATTGATGCTTGCTTATTATTGCTATGATCTTTTTCTTGCCGTTTAGTCGAGATTGTTGTTATGGCTTGCATTTAGGTCAATGGTTATTCAGCAACGTAAGTTTACAATTGTAAAATTAGATGACTCGTACTGATCTACGATTGTGAACTCTAATTTTTTATCTAATAATACGCATCCAGAGATTGCGCGTGTTCAGATCCCATATGCAATACATAATAATCAATGAAAGGAACTTAACTTACATAGAGAGATACCAGTTCCTGATGGGAGGGGATACTTTTTAGGTATAAACCCCTTACATTAGGTGGGAATGAGGTGAGTTCGCTGATTAGACTGAGCAAAAGCGATGAAGATCTCACGACGATCCGACCCAAATTTCAAGATTTAATGAATACATCAGCTAGGAGTGAGAGGCTATCTATGAAGAATTAAGAGCGTACAATCGCAGCCAATATTCCTCATGGGACCGGCGATCTATTGGATTTCATCTTCTCATGTGATAAAGCTTGCCAACATAGGCGATATAATTGGTTCATCTCTTTTACCGCAGATTGGTTGCTCACTATAATACAGTCTGAGACCCTTGCCCTCAAAGCTTTCGGAGAAAGGATTCTTCTCTCGTATTTTTGGGCATTATAGAATGGTAAAGCATATTGATCGAATGTCAGGATTATGGTGGGTAGCGGAAAAGTAACATGTATTGATTGGTATTTGCTTAAACGATCCCTGATTTGGCCTAAGCGTAATTTGCTTTTAGTAGAGGAGATTATCACTCTAATATCTGCTGGCTCTGGATCAATCAGACTCAGTGTAGTAAGAACGTGGGTGAATGATTCATCGCTGACCATTAGGTATAGGTGCTTCTGACCTGACATCAATTTCTTTAGCTGCGTCTGTATGTTAGGCAGGCCCTGTATCAAAACCACACTAGATACCGTACCAACTGGCTCTCCGTCTTGATCACTTTTTGATAGATCTACTTTAAGCGGACTGACATTAAACAATGCTTCCGTGGCTTTCTGTTCTATGTGGCTTAACTGCGTCACTTTTGCTTCATGAATGGACATAAGGTGCCTGACTGCGATGGGAGGCGATACAGCAGCATATTTCTTTGGTCTGCTCTCAAAATTGGTCTGAATAATGCCCATTTTCAAGAGCCTGTGTAGGATTTGGTATGTTCTTACCCTATCCTTGCCAGCTAACTTGGCTATTTCTGTGCCGCTCATCCACTTAACCCCTGATTTATGTATCTTGGCCAATACGATAAAGAGATCCGCCTCTTGAGGGCTTAGTCCAAATATTACAAGCGTGTTGCCAAGTTCCCTATCGTTCAACGGATCTTTGCCTAACTTCTTGAAGATGCGTTTCATATTTGACAATTATGTTTTCTGCCCTGTTATCCAACACATTACGATCGTATGCGCTATGGTCTCAGCGATCTAAAATATTGCAATACGAAACCCTTGTCCAATATGAGATGTAGAAAAGAGAGTCTGACTTACGTTATCTCTCTTTTTTTCATATTGATTATATATATTCTTATTACTCCTCCAACCTCTTCTCGCAGATAATTGATATGATCTGCCTCAATATTATCAAAGAACTGTTCAAATACACTGCGAAGAGCAGACCTCCTCCTCTATTCTTTCGATGACATGTGCCAAACGAAATGGCTTACGTATGTGGCCGGAAATATATCCTTGAGTTTTTAAAGTATCTATAAAGGCAAGATCTAATTCATAAGCAGTCATTAAAAGTATCCTCATGTGGCTACTGACCTCATTTACTCTGTATGCAACTTCATCTCCCATCATGTCGCCAAGCTTGTAGTCCAAAAGTAGCAACAGTGTTATTGATTCTCTATTTGCTGCGCTAATCTCCTTGCATTTTTCTATGCATTCATTTCCTGATGAAGCTGTAACTACATGAAATTTTGGTCTAAGCGCTCGGGCTAGGATATTTAGAATATCTTTCTCATCATCACATACTATGACAGTGATTGCTGTTGAGGAAATCTTTGGTTTTAAAGAGGTACCTGTTGCTGTCGCTGTTGGCGTTATTACTGCACGACTTTCTCTAATTGTGCTTGACATTCATGGCGTCACCAACGAAATTCTTTGTTTTTCATTTTGCATTGTAATAAGATCTAAATGAAAATTGGATCTTGCTCTTTCGAGAAACTCAACACCTTGATCTGTTGTGAAAAACCTGCGCTTATTATCCTTACAAGATGATATGAGTCCCTTTTCTGATAGTACATCAAGATACTTGTTTAGAGTCTCATAGCATAGAAATGTATGAAACATGAGTTGCGGAATTGAAGAATCCGAGTCTCTGGATAAACTGAGGATAACTCTGACTCTTATTTCCTCGAGTCTATACTTTTCATTCATAGACATAATGCATAAAAATATAGTTATGAATCGATTGTTATTTAGAATAATAACTTACAATAGACCTAATAATTTGTTCTTCTCATCATATGAAAAAGGCCAACAAGTTGCTCACCCTCCCTCGTATCTGCGCAGCGATGATCTAAGATTATGGATTTTATAGGCTTTGACATCTCATCATTTATCCAATAGGTGCCTCCTTTTCTTTGCCTGGTGTTTGGCAATAAATGCTAGAGCATCGTCAAAATTACATGTAACAAAATTGGCCAAAAATGAATCGCTACCGCTATTACCAGCGCCCTTTAAAAGAAGCTTTTGAATTTTCTTGGATCTGAATAATCTACCGCCGACGATTATCGTGGTTTGTTTTAATACTGGGTCCTCACGAAGTGCCTGAATAGCTGCTACTAGGTTAGCCAAGTTAAATGGGATAGTAATTGAGAGACATATTATATCAAAAACTTTCCTACTCTTTTTAAGAGTCTGAATAACGTGAGCAATTGGGAGACTTTGGCCTATAAAATGGACATCCCATCCTTGGCTTGCCAGAATTTCTGAGAGCATCTTCATCCCAACATAATGGAATTCTCCTTCAACGCAACTGAGAACAGCAACAGAACCTCTCATTGTTCTTGGCTTTTCAAATGATCTACCTACTAATGATATCATATCAAGTGTGATGTGAGTCGCAAAATGTTCGTCTGCGACTGTGATGATATTCTTTGCCCAAAGCTCGCCTATTTGTACTTGGGATTCTGAAAAAACCTTGAATATTTCTAGCATGTCCCAACCTTGTTTGACCAAGTTGATGGTTATTGATTCCGCCTTTGTTCTGTCCTTATATAACAAAGCTTGCAGATAGCCTCGAGATGCATTGGCTATCTTCATAGACGCAGTGGCAGTTGTTTTAACTCTCAATTGGTAGCCTCTGTAAAAAATTCTAGAGTATTAGAAATGATAGCTTGTGAAATATTTTTTTCATTACTATTATGAGATACTTTGTGAGCGTCACTTTTCATATATTGTAAGAACGATTCTTTATCCTTGAATCGAAATATTCCTACAAAATAATCTTTCTTACTCTCCCCTCTTAGAAACTGTAATCCCAGAAAACCATCAAATGTATCAACATGATGCCTCCTATTTCTGAATGCTTCCTCTAGCTTGTCTGCCATCTCTGGTTTTATTTTGATTTGAGAAATTGCAACAAATACCATGATTTTCAGGAGCCTCTTTGAACATTATTAAAGGAGGCAAGAGAGGTTTAAAAATTAACCACTAAAATCTTTATTGTTCGTCTATAATTCAAAGGTATGACAATAGCCTTTGGTTTATACCTGTCAGATAGTAAGACGGTATTGGCAATAGCTGAGAAGGTGACTGAAAGTTATTATGAAGTAGATGTAAAGGCAATGGAAAAATGGGGAGAACAGGGAAGAAAGAAGACGCTTGAGGATACAGTCTTCACACTCCAGCACCTATCCTCCGCAGTATTTGCAAATGATGTAAATCTCTTTTTAGATTATCTCAAGTGGCTAGTAGTGGTTTTAACATCCAGACGGGTAAATATAGATGTCATTATACTTCACACTCAAATTTTGATTGATACCTTGGACAAAGAAAAGATGAAAGCTCCTAAAGGAAACGAGAAACAAATACTGCAAAAATATGTGAGTTATCTGAAGAAAGGTAAATTAATGCTTGATCAAATCAAGAAAAATCAAAAAAAGAATGCGATAATTCAGTAATCGTATCTAACTAAGAACCTTTGAAACTGTACAAGAAGATCGCTGGCATTTCCATCTGTTCTGCTTTTTTCTCTGCAGTCAAGTATGAATCTGACAAGACGATTTCAAAACGGAAGTTTATGGTTGGTTTGATTAGTCATGGAATGCAAACTTGTATCACAAGAATAATCTGCTCAGCTGACTGGCATGTAATGTGACCTGCAAGGCCTACGGTTCTGTCCGGTGGTATCTTACGATATCGATCTATGTGTTAGGCCCATCTCTCAATATACAAGTGATGCGTTAATGACCCATAACAAGCGGCTAAATATTCTGATAGTGCGAAAAGATAGCTCAACTGTGCTCTGATGGATTAAATCATGTGTATAGATCGATCGTAAAAATTAGACGAGGGAGCCGACAGCATTTATCGTGTTATACTGTGACTACCGGTGTAAGCTTTTCCTCATTGTTATCTATGGCGTCTTTAGTTATTGACGCTCCAGCTGCTTAACTTTTGCCATATGCGCTCTAAATTTCTCTTTATATCTGAAGTGTCTAGGCCTTGATCTTATCCTATACCCACAACATGGGCAGTAAAGGCCTTCCCATTTTATGAATATGTTGAATATCTGACATCGCTTTTGCCCTGTACTATAGCGACGGGCTCCTCTTGGTCTTATCGCTTTATGTCTTGTACATATTCCCTTACACGTCATATCTGTTTCGAAGCGAATCTATCAGGTAGTATTACATTTGCATGTAATGTTGATGGACTAAATTTGCAAGACGAACCTATTACATTGACGGCATATCCGCTGCTCGACAAGATCCCTCTCAATAAAGTCTATGAGCTAGTGTCGTAGTGGGCCCGCTGGGATTTGAATAAAAATTCATTTCTCTAATCAGAATTTCATTTTCTAGGTTATAACACCTAAGAAAAAGCAAGAAAGAGAGCACGGGTCAACACATAAAATGAAATTTATTATTACAAATCTCTTTGCGAAATATATATTATAATACTAAATCTAAAAAACCAGGGAATATATCAGAACAGAAAGACTACCTTCTGTTCTAGAGAGTCTGACATGAAACTTGAGTTGAAACTCTTATCTCATGTAAAACCATTGACAATCATGGCATCAAGAAAAGATGATAAAAAAGATGACAGCAGGAAAGAGGAAGGCACTAATACAACCAGCAATCCTCAGCAACAAGCTACAGACTCCATTAATAGAGCTATTGAAGAAACAAGGGATAGCATAAAGCGTTCAACTGATGAAACAAGAAGGGAAATACCCCGATATAGAGACTCAATGACAGAGTTTCAAAGACAGACAGTTGATACTACAAGGGAAATGGCAGATAGCTTCCTTGAATCTCAAAGAGATGTTGCTAATTCATTTCAGTCAGCATGGACTCCTGCAGTAAATAGCATGATGAACTTTTGGTTCCCATATACCAACTTGCCCGCAGCCATGGCCGAAGCATACACTAGGACAATTGCAACTATGGCAGAAAGTGTTGTGACTGGAACAAGAATGGCAAATAATATGATGGTAGCAGGCATGGAGTCTATGAGAACTACAATGGACATTACAAGAGATAACGTAAAAGATATGACAAGACTGGCATCAAATAATGCAAGAGCTGCAGAAGAGATTACCAAAGGCGTGACAAGAGCTTCTAACTCTGGTTCATCGTTTGGGGGATCGACAGCATCAAGAACTGGCTCAACAGAAGATAGAGAGGAAGGCAGACAAAGACGTTAATTGTTTGTTCATTAGAAACGATCAACATTCATCGCTTCAAACTCTTTCTTTAACGGAGAAGAAGCATTATATCAGTCGCAATTTTTTAATCTCTTATAGTTTCTAGTCACTTTACCCTTGCTATCAGAAACTACATATAATTAGTGGGCTCGAGAGGTTTGGGTCCTGCATGTATGGCGGGTTTAACTCTGCAAGCTTCATACTTTCTGATTAGAGGTTTTCAAATCTTTTTGCCATAGTTGCGAGCCAATAATTCCTGCCACAACTCCCAACGCGGGCGGGATTAGACCTCCACCGACAAAGAGCATCAAAGTTGAGAGTAGTATGAGGACTGAGGCTCCGCTTTTACTCTGGATGCGAGTAGCAACCCAGATAGTGACAGCAACCCCTGTGATGATTGTCAATATTCCGGATACGCTGAAACTTGGAACAAGTGTCATCGCAGGCTCACCAGCTAACAACGTGAGTTCGGGCCAAGCTTCTATGATTATTCCACTTGGAGCTATATTGCCTTGGAGTATTTCACCTGGTCCGTGGGACGCGCCACCAACTCCTGCAAAAATACCAAGGATGGAGGCCACAGCAATAGTGGTATTTCCTCTGAATCTATGTCGTATTACGATGGTCACAAACGCTGTCAGGGCTATGGTAGAGCCCAACAGGAGAACAAGAAGAGTCCAATTATCCAAGTTCGTTCACCCGTCTCAATTCACTTTTTCCAATTCCTATCCGGGTCTAACGTTGAGTAGCAAATAATGTCCAAGATGTAATGAGGAATGATATTTATGTTTTTGATCCTTATAATTAAAAACCTCTTTGTATGAATATGTTAATGCATAGCCCCTAATCCAAGAAGTCACAATATGCCAGAGATACTGAAGTCTTAAACAGAGCCTATACTAGAGGTTGTCTTTCCGAGCAGGTATCTGAAAGTTATATGTCTCTCCATGCCGAATATAATGGACCCTATCTTCAAGACCTGCATTTTTAACCTCCGTTTGGAATTCCTCGATAGTGGATTTGAAAACATCATAATCATTGTAGTGTATGGGTATGACCTTCCTTGGATTAATAATTCTAAACATTTCCAACCCTTCCTTCGCATCCATGGTGACTACAATTCCAAGCACGGTTGTGCCACCTAAGTGAAACAACCCAACATCAACGTCCGGATAACGTCTTGGAATTTCTTTAATGTCATCAAAGACCATTGTGTCGCCAGTGATGTATATCCTAAACAAAGTGTGAGGAGGTTGGTTAGTACTCCCCTCATCGGTATTTTGAAGGTCAAGTATACTACCCATTACTTGCGGCATGAACATAGAAACAGGAAGTGGGCCATGCCTCCCCGGAGTCGCAGTAATACTGAGTCTAGCATTACCTTTGAGAAATGATACACTTTCCCATTTCTCTAGCTTCTCGAATTTGGTAAAGCCTCTCGCACTTAATTCTTCTATAGCATGCTCGTTAGTAACAATTGGCAAGGATTTGTCCAAGCCTTGGATTGCTGCCTGATCAAAATGATCCCCATGAAAATGAGATAGAAGGATGAAATCGAGTGGGGGCAGGTCGCTTATGTCCATAGCAGGGTTTGTCAACCGTTCTGAGTACAACCCCGGCCCCAAATGGACTTTCTCATGCATATGAATAAATGTTGGATCAGTGAGAAATGTAAAGTCAGCCCATCGGATAAGCAGAGTTGCATTCCCTATGAACAATAGGGAGCCTTTAGTCAAGTCAGTCGTCGTAGCACCTGAAGCCGACACTGGCAAGGTTATTTCTCTTTTAGAAGAAGGCGAAGCCATGGTTATCTTCTATATATCTGTGGGACTAAAACTATTAACACTTGATACCATAGTTATAGCAGTTTATGTCGCATTTAGTTCTTTGATTTCAATTATACTTATCTCATACGATAAGTTTTGGTTAAATCAACATAGGCTACTTTAAGCCGACATTCCTCTTGCTGAGTTTGTGCAGACAATATTGATATTTTGATTTCTAACCTTTTGTTTTGTGAAACCCACAATTAAACACTACTAAAATAGTGGGCCCAAGGGCTTCGTGCTGATATCGGTTCTTTGAAAGGTTAAGATTCATAGGCACATGGCTAGCTAAAAAGTTTTATTCCTAGCGGGTCCGTCGGGCCGCAAAGTGATATCGGCTTCTAAAAGTGGATTCTTTTCTTGTTAATGCAAGAAAGCTAAGAAGCTTTCTGCGAAGAGTCAACCCTTGGGGTTTGAGGCATGCATTTTGAATGGAATGAGATAAAAGCTTAATGATAGTAAGATGAACTTATAGAAGACCATTCTGTTCTCCTGCTTCTTCCGTCGCTAATGATCTTTCCAGTATGCGACCCTACCTGATAATTTGTTATCCTTTCAAATCATCGCTTTGATTTTTTGCTGGTGATGTTTTTAGAATATGAGCCAAGTGACTCTCATAAGTGTTGGATTGCTAGAGACCAAAACAATCACATCAATGTTACACAAGGTTTTTACGCCTTTAAGACCAAAGTGTATTTGAGAAGGACAAGACGGGTGTATAATGAATAATGGATGCTGACACAAAAAATTTCCTGCAGAACCAGATGATATGGATAGCAATATCTATTGCCATAAGCCTAACATTATCCTTCCTTTTGCCTTTTCCACTCTCTCTAATTGCTATAATTGGCGTTTTTATAGCCATGAGCTACTACATACGCAGACGGCAGATGCGACGTATGGGAATGATGGGCAGCAATACTGGCGGAGGAGCAGGAGGATTTGGTAATTTGTTCGGCGGTAGTGGAGGAGGAGGAGGAGGAATCAATTATGCATGCATAGCTTGTGGCCAGAGGTTCAAGGGCGGGAGTTGCCCACGGTGCGGTTCCAAAATGAAAAGAGCCGATTTCTAACTACTTTTTAGATAATTAAGACACCTAATATCATCATTAGTTGGAGTCTGATTGTTAAGGCAATACTATTTGATTTTTGAAAGATGAAGAATCAATAACAATTAATGGTGGTTTATAATACATTGAACAATTCTTTATCCTCACACGGGTCGGATATCATTTCAACTATACATATAAGGAATGTTACCTATCAATAAGTAGGATTTATTGTGGACTCGAGTTTAAGGTCAACGCTAAAATCAACGCTAAAATCAACGCTAAAACGTCAAGTTCCTTACCTTATAGGAGGTACTATAACTGGCATAATTATGGCGTATTATTATGGATTTATTGTTTCCATCATAGTAAATAGTGTTATTTGGTTTGTTATATCGACTGT
>DATAAU010000029.1:0-14261 GCA_036259955.1 Nitrososphaera sp.
GAGGAAAGCCTCTCCGCAGCTCTATCAGCTGGCGTTCTGCCTTAGCTACTTTAATCAAATACTCTGCATCAGACAGTTGCCCTGCTATTGCCACGGCAAGTGTATCATCTACCTTGGCTATCTTTTGTGTTATTTTTGAGCCAATGAAGAAGCCCTTACTTGCACGTTTGTCAGAGCCTAGTACTACTCCTTCTTTGGTCTTGATACCAACGATTGTTGTCATTTCTATAGTAATATATCAAGCTGGGGAATTAATTGACCTGCATTTATAGAAATAAGTCACAACGCCTCGTTTGTCCAGTAAGCTCTTCCTAAATGAAGCATAGCATATTACCTGAGCCTTAAGTATCTCTTTGACTCACTCAAAGGATTTGTTACTGAATCAGCTGAGGGTTTGTGTAAATCTTGATACTTGAAATATAGAGCCCACAGTAATTTGGATAAATTACAGTTTTCATTGCCTTTAAATGGATGAGATATTCTGCAGCTATCCACGCCAAATCAGACTTAGAGAATCAATAAAAGAGTCATCTATAGTGCCACAGAACATCCTGTTTCACAAAAAATTCTTATGGAAAAAGCAAATAAAAGACAAAATAAATTCATGACACTCACCCCTCTTCATGTTGCCTTTGTCTGGGTGCTTAAACTAAGGTTCAAAAAACTGCATTTTGCGGCTCTGACAGTAGGTGCACTCATCCCTGATATCGAGCCGCTGATAGCAGGGATGTTTGGCTGGTCGGTGTTTCGTGGTTTGGATTTTCCATGCTCTCGTTCTCCCGATAGGTTGGTATTGCACTCTATTATGGTAGCTATAACCATAGACGTTGCTCTCACAATAATATTCGTTAAAATCATAGGCAAGCCTGGCGCTGAAAAACTAGGGATTCAGGGATTTACAAATGTGAAGGCAAATGCAGCCTTATTTGGATCTGCTGCTATAGGAAGTTTATCTCATGTTTTAGTCGACTGGCTCCGCCATCCCGCAAAACCCGGTTTTCTGGCCGTTTTTGGTAGATGGCTCGTATTATGTAAATGGACTGCTGCTTGTATTTATGGGAGTTTTGCTTGCCTCCATCATTGTGGCAATTATAGCATCTACGATTACGATTGCATACATAGCAAGAGATCTCAACAAAAACGGCTATAGCTTTTGGCTAGTGTTTTCAAATCCTTAAAAGGCACTATCTCTAATATCAGAATCAACTAGTAAAGCTAATTGATTACACCAGTGTTTCGTCGATCTAATGCGTACGCGTCGAACCTGCTCTGCATCACCTTTGTTATATGCTCATAGATGGCATATGATCCTACCATAGCCTGCACTTTTTCTTTTTCAGTGGATGCGTTCGTCTCGATGACAATATATTCTGCAATCAATCTAAGGTTAATTTGGAATGAGCCATCATCACTTATCCACTGCAGTGTATAACCAGTATCACTTCTTATCATGCCTATCCATCTAAGGTTCTTAAACCATCGGCCGATCAAATGGCGCATAACTTCTGAGGCCTTGATGTTTAGCGGGATGTATGTCTGCAATAATTGCATATACTCTCTGGCCCTTGGTTTCTGTTGTTGCAATAACTCAGTCTTTGACACTGCAATTGCGCCGGCCTCGCTAAGCCGATAACCTAATGGAGACTTCTCTACAAGATCCATTTCTTCTAGTCTATGGAGTGCCCGAGACAAGCTTTGCTGGTGAAGGTTAAGCTTGCGCATCAAACCTTTAAACGAGTAGTTAGATCCAGCTTCATTGAGTAAGGCCAAGATTTTGTTATCATTGTTATGAAAATCTCCTATACTAAGTGAATCCTGTGAGTTATCCTCATCATCATCTTCTATCAGGATCTGAGCAGCAACCGCAGGCTTGCCATTCATTACCTGCTTTTCTACTGCAAAGTTCTCCGTAGGGGTCTCATCCTTGAGAGTTTTTGTTGATTCGATAGGACTATCGCTTTCCACTTGCATATTACAATCGCTCCTGCACGATATAAAGCATAAAGTAATCATCTGGAGAGCAGGTAAGCAAAATGCTACTAGTATACCTCAATTGCCTCTTCCTTAAAGCCCATCTGAGCTAGTAAACTCTTAGCCGCTTCTCGATGGTCTCCTTGGAGGATTATCTGTCCCTCCTTAAATGTGCCTCCTGTACCAATCTTAGTCTTTAGCTGCTTTGTAATTTCCTTCAAATCTTTTCTTTCTTGAAGCCCGGATATTACGGTGACAGGCTTTCTATACTTACGAATATCCTTCGTAATCACTATGGCTGCCTCTTCCTTCTCGATCTCCTTAATCAGCTCGTCCATTGAATCATAGTCAGACACTGAAATGATTATCACCACTCAGGCTCAAAAGTGTTTTCATAAAAATTTCATGGGCGCACGTCTACAGGAATTGGGAGTTGAAATTGGCGCCCATAGCGGTTGATAGTCACTCTTAAACGCTCATTCACCTGCTTTTTGCGAACGTATGTAGCAATTTGAGACGGGTCTTTTATCACGTTGCCATCTATTTCCTCGATAATATCTCCTTTTCTTAGCCCTGCATCGTCAGCTGGGCTGTAGGGCTCGACTCTTGCGACTAGTGCTCCATCGGTCAAAGGAAGCCCGTAGTATCGTGCAAGCTGAGGGGTGACCTTTATTGACGCAACTCCAATCCAAGGCCTGGTTACCTTACCTTTTTCTATCAATTCTTTCAATATGGACTTGGCTGTGTTTATGGGAACTGCAAACCCTATACCTTGTGCATAAGGCATATTAGCGGTGTTAATAGCGATCACTTCTCCCTTTGTATTGACAAGCGGCCCACCGGAGTTGCCGGGATTAATGGCAGCGTCTGTCTGAATTAGCTCCAACACACCAGTTCTTGTCTGTATGCTTCTATTCAATGAGCTGACTATGCCAGCACTAACTGCTGGTCCTCCAGTAAGGCCGAAGGGGTTGCCAATTGCAATTACTATCTGACCCGCCTTTAGGTTGTCTGAATTGCCAAGCTGTGCGGGTGGAATCGGCTGTTCTGATTCTACTTTGAGCATAGCGAGGTCCGTGGTCTCATCACTTCCAACGACTTTTCCTCGGAGTATTTTGCCATCGGGTAGTGTAACCTTAAGCCGCTCTGCGTCGTCGATTACATGGTTGTTCGTAAGGATATAGCCCTTCTCATCTATCACTACCCCTGAGCCTACTCCTTCTATTGGGAATATCCTAAACATTTGGTCATGTAGTATCCTTACACTCGCAATATTGACAACGCTTTTGCTTACTCTCTCGACTGCGCTCACAAGCACATCTTCAGGAATAGGTATCATGCCACTATATTGGAGGGAAGCAGGTAAATTGACCGGCTATTCTAGAATCCGGTCACGGCCTATTACAAAAAAATGAAAAGTGTTATTGAAAATGCACGAAACCATATTGAAGTATACTCTCTGGCGGTTTACTTAAATTCAAACCCTGCAAGTGAGAATTAACAAATTCAAATCACCAATAGGAAGGAACACTTTGGAACTATAGTAAGGAGAAGTCGGGATGTGGCTGCGATACTCCTTTCTACTATAATTTTTATGAGTAAAAATATATAAACTGAAGGTATGAGATTTTTTATTTGACGTTGAATTAACTGTGAGCTGGAAGACAAAGACGAAAAAATCCCGGCCTTACTTTGATCAACATTCTTTTACGGTCGGTAATACGCTGCAAATGTATCCGGCTCAGTAGAGCCAAAATCGCGTGTGAATTGATCCCGGAGGAGCTTACCATATACTACCAAGTCACGTGCCATCATATGCAACCTGTTTGATAATCTTGTATTCCGTATTTCATCCCCTGTGAAGTCTTGTGGGCCATTTATCGATATTCCATAAGGCAAACTCCAACCGTAGCACTGGCGTACTGCCGTGCGCATTTGGTCCATAACAGTAAGACCTTTTTCATGTGATGCAACAATGTATCCAAATACTTTACCAGCAAACTCTTCATAAAAGTAATCAAGGAAGTTCTTAAGGGCACCGGATATTGAGCCATGATAGTCTGGCGATGCAAGGATAAAAGCGTCAGCCCAAGCTATGGCCTCGGTTATATGTTCCACCTCTTTTAAGGCAGGGGCGCTTGGATCGTATAAAGGCAACACCGCCTTATTGAGTTCGAATAGACGAACTTCTGCGCCCTGCTTCTTTACATACTCAAGTGCAATTTTAAGTGCCCGTGTGCTATAGGACCCCTGTCGAATGCTACCTGCAACTCCTAGAACGTTGAATGTATTTCTCATCATCTATAGTATATTATTGGACTTGCCAAATTAATCGACTTGCTTTTAAGGAAACTGGTCACATCATCAACTCCTAGTATAGTATGTGCACACATACTTACTTCATGGGGTATGCTCGGCGGGGGCCTGCAATCGAGAAAAGAGCCTTTCATTATCTCTAGTTTGCACCGAAATAATATCCAATATTGCTCAATATTGCAACCCAGATGATGAGACTGTCGTCACCTTTAGTCATTTTACCCTTCTGAACTAAATAGTGATACGCTTGGCGCAGGATAAGCATTCAACAATTACTCGACTTTCACTCTTATCTATGACTTTAAACTTCTTTGAACCACAAGAAAGGCAGATAGGACATGCCCTCTGGCCGATCACCATGCCTCCCCCCTATTACCACCTTTGAGGATCGCTATCCGAGCGAGATAGTATATTTATTCTAACAATGCCGCCAACCTGCCCTATTACATTTACGACCGCATGGGGTACCAGATGTTCCCAAGGCTTACCATGTTGCATGAGATGTCGAATGTTTGTGCCATTATACTTCTCTTTTTCTGCAAAAACTGGATCCTCGATGGCAATGCCAGGATCCTGAGTGCGTGCAAGGTGCTTTACAAAGTCGTTCCCTGAGTATAGCACATGAAATGGTGGAACCATTGATCGTAGATAGGCAAGCCACCGAGCATTATTCTCATCATTTGAAACAGGTATAATATAGCATTTTGAGAGATCTATCCCGGCTTCTTTCAATGCCTCATGAATCATTAGTGCTCTCTCGCCTGCACTAAAAGGATCCTTGTCAATAAAGTTGAACTGCGCGCTACCGATCATAATCACAAGCTCATCACATTCGTTTAGGATCTGTTTTGCAAGTGCTAGATGACCTTTATGGAAGGGCTGAAAGCGTCCCAACATGAGTCCACGTCTTGTCATTGTGGTTTGCCTAACTTATTCTTCCACTGCTCTATTTCCTTTGCTTCTATCTTGCGGAAGATCGGCTCTACCCTGCCAAGTTTATGACCTGGAGGAATTGCTCTGATGTCTTTGGCTGATTCCCAGTTCTGTTTGTGAACACTGTTACTACCTTCAAGGTTTAGCTGGGCCCACACCTTTTCACATGAAAACGGAATAAATGGTTCAAGCATAAGTGCCAGGCTTCGTACCGAGTTCACCGATACATACACTGTCGTATTTGAAGTATCCTTGTTTGCCCAAGGTGAGTTTGTCTGGAAATAATGGTTCATATAGTTACTATATTTTAGGATCCTTTTGAGCGACTTGTCTGTCTCATTGCTTGACAGCAACTTACCTGTGTCATCCACTGTTGTCGCCAGCTCTTTTTCTATAGTGTCATCAATGTGTGACGGTTCGGGCACTATGCCTTGAAACGACTTATACGTAAATGAAAGTGCTCTATTTATGAAATTGCCGATGTTAGCGATTAGCTCATTGTTTATTCTTTCATAGAATGCATCAAAGTCAAAATTCAGATCATCCTGAGAATATGTAACTACAGACGCAACATAAAATCTCAAAAAGTCAGGGTTGAATGCTAACGTGAAATCCTTGAGACCAATATACCAGCTTCTACTCTTTGAAATTTTTTGGTTTTGCAGCATAAGATGGCCCCTTGTAGGGATATAATCTGGAAGCTTGTATTCGGAATTGATGCCAAGGCGTATTGCAGGCAAAAAGAGGTAATGATGGTAGATAATATCCTTGCCGATAAAATGGTAAATCTGTGATTCGTTCCAAAATTTCTTACCATCGCAACCTCTATCTTTGACGAACTTGACAAGCGATGAGATATAACATAAGTGGTTATCGAACCAGCCGTAAAAGACCTTACCCTTTGCCTCAGGCAGGGGTATTGGTACACCCCATGAGAGGTCACGGGTGATGTCCCAATCCTGCAACCCTTCGTTTATCCAGTTGATCACATAATTTTTAACGTCTGACTGCAAGTGCTGGTTCGACAAGAGCCAGTCTTTTAGTTTCTCTCCAAAGTTGGAGAGACGGAAAAAATAGTGTTTGCTCTCCTTTTTGATTGGTGGCCTACCACATATTGCACACTTGGGCTCCAATATCTGATCGGGGACGCGCCCACATTTTTCACATAAATCTGAATACTGGTTTTCTGCATTGCAGTAAGGGCATCGGCCAATTACATATCTATCTGGTAAAAATTTATCATCATAGGTACAATAAAACTGAATTACATTCTGGTCGTAAATATGGCCGTTTTTGTGCAATTGCTTGAAAACATATTGCACAAACTCAATGTTTTCTTTGGAGCTTGTCTTGTCAAAAAAATCAAACGAAATACCTAATGATTCAAAATCTTCTTTGTCGTGTTTGTTCCAGTATTCAACATACTCTTGTGGGCTCTTTTTCTCCTTCTCCGATCTTATCAAGATAGGAGTTCCAAAGTCATCAGTAGCACAGATATGGTAGGCATTTAATCCGTTGAGTCTCAAAAAGCGTGTGAAAATATCTGCCGGGAGATAAGTAGAGGCTATATGACCTAGATGTATCTCGCCATTTGCATAAGGGAGTGCACTGGTAATGACGGCACTTTTGGTACTGATTGTATCCGGCATTACACTTGCAATAAATGTACAGCATTTTAACCTAACTGGACTGCTGGTAGCGCTTCTGCTCCTCTGTCATCTGATCTATTCTGATGCCCATTGAGTCAAGTGCATAATCTCCTACATCCTGATCAATTTGTTCTGGTACGCTGTGCACCCTTGTCTCCATCTTGTCATGATTTTTTGCAATGTATAATATAGATAGCAGCTGGTTTGCAAATGATAGAGCCATCACTTCTGGGGGGTGGCCCTCACCAGCAACCAAGTTAACCACTCGTCCCTTTGAGAGCAGGAATAGCCTCCTTCCATTAACATCAAAGCGCTCGATATTTGGATTAATCTGCACAGGGGAGGAGTAGCCGATACCATGAAGTTTCTCAGTATCTATTTCAACATCAAAATGACCAGCGTTTGCCAAAATGACACCATCCTTCATCTTAAGAAAGTGCTCTTTCCTTATAACACCTATTTGGCCAGTGCATGTGATAAATAAGTCACCGGCAGAAGCAGCTTCGATCATCGGCATCACCTCAAATCCATCCATTCTGGCTTCAATTGCTTTTATAGGGTCAACTTCGGTAACAATCACGGTAGCACCCATGCCCTTTGCTCGATTGGCAACACCCTTACCGACCCAACCATATCCGCATACAACGAGATTCTTGCCTGCCAATAGTATACCTGTTGCACGTAATATGCCATCAAGTGTGCTCTGTCCAGTGCCATGTCTGTTATCAAAAAGGTATTTTGTACGCGCATTATTTACCGCGATAATTGGGTAAAGTAGCCTGTTAGTCCTTTCTAGCGCGACGAGTCTCTTTACACCAGATGTTGTCTCTTCTGTACCACCCACAATCCCTTTTGCATTCGTATCATGAGTCATTGAATGCAGATCGCCGCCATCATCAGTGACTATCATGGGCTTAAACGCCAGCACATCGTAGATACACTGTTTATACTCGGATTCAGTCTCGCCGCGCCAAGCGTAAACATTTACGCCATTGCTGTGCAGAAAAGCTGCAATGTCATCTTGGGCCGATAAGGGATTTGCGGAACAAATTGCAATATCTGCACCCAAGCTCTTTGCAGCCATTACAAGGACTGATGTTTCTTTTGTAATGTGAAGACAAAAACCCAGCCGATGACCTGCTAAGGGTTGACTACTATCGTTCATTACTCTTATCCTTTCAACTATGCCCATACGGCTTGAGGCCCACTCATATGAGCGCCTTCCCTTGTCTGCGAGTTTGGTATCTGCTATCTTTCCGGGCACGATTTACGAATGGGCAGACATGCAATAAATCTACTTGTTTTCATATTCTTGTTCGCGAAACCTTGCTCTTCCCCTTCTTATGAGTATAAAGAGCGCAAATATTATCGCTATCCATACTACGCTTAACATGATATTACTAAAACTGACGAAGAAGTACGGCATTGCGTCGATCATATCTTGTTGTATAATCTCTAGTGATACATGGATGTCTAACATGCCTGAGTTATATTCCGTACTATGAGGCTCCATTGTGGCTATCGAGTTGGCCCGTGTCACGATGTCGTTTAGATTGCCCTGTATGAGTGACAAATCTGTTTTTGCAGTCGGAAAAATCCAAACAGGATTACCACTTTCGGGCATCTCCAACTTAGCCTTCGATACAAAGTTTGCTATATCTTCAGGAGTCTGAGCAGTCTGGGCTCTCTTCAAGTATCCAAGCGCGCTGTCAACAGGATAAATGGCCTGCTGGTATCCGTAAAGTGCCATAGCTATGCCAAAAACCATAAGAGCCAGAATGCCGGCCATCATGAGCCTGTATGACGATGTCATGCCGGAATTGATAGTGCTATAGCACGGACGGAGATATTTAGATGTGGCGGAGAACTGTATGTTATGGCTGTCCGATAACCAATTTATAGCTAGAGAGATTACAACGTCATGATAATTGACATTTGTTAAGGTCGCCCAAAGAGGCGAGATTAAAGAGAACAGTGGTAAGGAGCTTTACATTAATGGCACTAGAATTGCTCTTTTCTATGCAAACGGCAAGTATTATGCCATTGAAGCGCTCTGTCGGCATCAGGATGGCTCGCTTGCTCCTGGCAAGATAGATGGCGAAGTTGTCGAATGTCCTCTGCACGCGTGGCACTATAATATCAAAACCGGGGAGTTACTCGACTATCTTGAAGGAGTAAAGCTGATGACCTACAATGTAGACGTTAGAGGAAACGACATTTACATCGATGCCTAGCAAACTAAAAAGCAGGGGCACTTCCATCCAAAATCGCGATAGTGAAATTATACAATACCCTTAGTCGGCAAGTAGAGGAACTAAAGCTGGAAAACCATCTAGTGAGGATGTATGTTTGTGGAGTTACAGTATATGACAACTCACACATTGGACACGCAAGAACAATCATCATATTCGATGTATTGCGGCGATATTTGCTATCAAGGGACTATAAAGTGATTTTTGTACAGAATTTTACAGATGTCGATGACAAGATAATTAACCGTGCAAAAGCAGAAGGCATGAAGGCAGATGAAATCTCTCGGAGATACATTGACAGATACTTTGCCGACTTTGACAGATTGAATGTAATGCGGGCTGATTACTATCCAAAAGCTACTGATCACATCAGTGAAATGATTCAGATAATTGATGGTTTGATAAGAAAGGGACATGCTTACCTGACGCTCAACGGCATATATTTCAAAGTCAGGTCATTTTCAGGCTACGGTAAGTTATCAAGAAAATCAATTGAGGAGCTAGAGTCTGGTGCAAGGATAGAGATTGATCCCTCAAAAGTAGATCCTCTTGACTTTGCACTCTGGAAGTTCTATTCTGATGGGACGGTTTGGCCAAGCCCGTGGGGTAATGGAAGACCCGGCTGGCATATAGAGTGTTCCGCGATGTCACGCAAATATCTCGGTGACACATTAGAGATTCACGGCGGCGGACATGATCTAGTTTTCCCACACCATGAAAATGAGATAGCTCAGTCAGAATCATTTACTGGCAAGCAGCTTGCTAAGGTTTGGGTTCATGCTGGAATGGTTACGATCAATTCACAAAAGATGAGCAAATCGCTTGGCAATATTGTTACGATAGAGCAGGCGCTAAAAGCATGGAAAGCAAATCCCCTTCGGCTGTATTGCCTATCAACTCACTATTCGAAACCACTTGATTATACTGACGAACTGCTAAAGGAATCAATCCAAAGGTGGCGCCAGATAGAGACATGCATCTATGAACTACACTATGCAGTAGACAGCGGTGGCGAGGTTGAATCTATAAAGAGGATATGTGATGAATCGATACGAGCTTTTGAGGCTGCGATGGACGAGGACATGAATACATCACTTGCAGTTGCAGAGTTACTAAGGTTTGTGACAAAGCTTAACAGGTATATCGCAGAAGATAAACTAACCAAAGATATGGCGGATGGCGCACTGCCAACTCTTAGAAAGATGATGGACATTCTCGGCCTAAAAATTGTAGAAGCTAGCGACGACGAAAGAAAAGAAATTGAGGAGCTAGTGATGCAACGTAACAGGCTGCGAGCTGAGAAAAAATTCAAAGAGGCAGATGAAATCCGAAAAATGCTTTTAGAACGCTGCTCCGTTGAACTATTGGATCATAAGGGGCGTACAGTGTGGGTCAAGAGGGAAAAGACCGAATAGCGACATTTTAGTTTGGTGCATACAAAATCTTCCCTCACAAGGTAGAGTTTAGTTCAGACGGGGCAAGATTCTTGGCAGACCCGTACTCAAGTTCGGCAGAGCATTAACAACAACAACAACAGCAAAAAAAGATACAGATTTCAAAAGTTGACTGAATATACTATGGGCTCTGACAAAATTGAGAAATTGAGTAATACACCCAGGATGAGATACATGAATGATCATCCTATGAGCAAAATATGGAGATATTTAACTGCGCAGCTCCGACAAAAGGAGAATATAATCAACTCTTGGTTTTTTCTTCCCTAATCTTTTCTAAGTCCTTTTGTAATAATTCAATAGTTTTCGGTATCTCTTTTTCCGCGCAATCTATGCAGACCTGCTGCAGAGAAAGGGGATAGGTAAAATATTTCACATTTAGTGCAATATCGCGTTTGCACGATACACATTTTTTCATCTTGTAAGGGTCAGTATTCTTGATAATCAAACCTCTACCTCTTGGCCTTGCTCAGGTGCGTGTGCATCGTAGCCATACTTCTCCTTTATCTCTTCTGCAAACTTGACGCATGATGGGCCATCACCATGGACAGTCAGCACCTTTGGGTTGCCTTTGACACGATCCAAGATTTCAAAAAGCTCACTTCTACTATTGTGACCAGAAAATTCAAAGCGCTTAACATCAGCATAGCATTTTCTTATCTTGCCATCAAAGTTGGCAACACGCTTTTCTAGAAGCATTCTGCCAGGTGTTCCTTCACCCTGGTATGAGACAATCGCAATACCGTTCTTCTCGCTGTTGGCTATCTGCTGCGTGTAAAATATTGCCGAGCCTCCGACTAGCATGCCTGCCGGCGAGATTATTACACACGGTTCCTCTACTACTTTGCGTCTTCTGCTCCAGCCCTGTATCCACTCGGCCTCACCTATGGCTCGTTTGAACATTTCTGCATCTCTGAGGAATGCAGGATGGCGGCTCATTATCTGATTTGCTTTAAGAGCCATGCCATCCATCACCACCTTATGCTTGAAATTGTAGGCCTTGAGCACACATGCTATTTCTTGTGCGCGCTCGACTGAAAAGGAGGGGACAAAAAGAGTTCCGCCGCGTTCTATGACTTCATATGCAAATTCAATGAGATCCTTTTCAGCCTCCTCGCGGGGTTGCTGTTCTGACTGCGAATAGGTGCTCTCTATTATCATCAGGTCAATTTCGCCGAAGTCAAGGTCTGCAGGCCGCAAAAGCTTTGAGCCACGAGTGTTTATATCACCAGTATAAAATATTTTCTTGCCTTCATGTTCTACCACAACGCTTGCACCGCCTACTACATGACCTGATTGATGGAGCGTTACCTTGGCACTATTTACCATATAGGGTTCTCTATATTGCAGATTCTTAGAGCTCTTGAGCATCGTCATAAGATCAATGTATTCAAATGGCAGATAGAATCCAGAGAGCTTGATCATATCTTCAATGAGCAATTCAGAAAGCTCAAAAGTTGGAAGTGTGCCAAGTGCAGGAATATTTGTTGAGCCGGACAGATACAAGGAAGGAACAAAGCCGGAGTGATCAAGATGTGCATGAGTGATAACTACAGCATCAACTTCCTTGGGCTTGATGTGCATTGGGAAAATGGGCTCACGCTTAAGCAAGACGCCATAGTCCAATAATATGTTGGTATGGTCACAGTTGACTAAAAAAGCCGAGCGGCCGACCTCCTTTGCCGCTCCCAAAACCTTAACTTTCAATTTATTATTACTATATAGACCTCTCAGCAGTACTCTCTTTAAATCTTGCTAATTCCACTGCACCTGCCACATTGGTTCTAGTATTGCAGGATTTTCCAGCTTTTGAAGATAGCCGTATCCGCATTCATCAAGTATGGATTCAAAATCATATACTTGATCGAAAGGTGATTCTTTTTCAACTTGTCTTTTGAGTGCTACCTTGACGTTTTGTACTTTTTGTGGCTTGGCATACACATACCAAAGGTTGTGTGCGCCTCGCATCTTTGCAAGTTTAGTTCGTGTACTTTCTGCCATTTTTGTATAGTATCGATTCATTATCTCGGTATTGACGTCCTCCCACGAAGGAGTTCTCCACCATGCAACTCTCTGAAAGCCATGGCCGTCAAATTCAGCTTGCAAGCTAATACCCTGATCAAGTGTTGTAATAATAACATCAGTGCTACGGGCTACCGGATCGCGAAAGTCCTGGCCTGGCTCCATCCAACCCACAAAGATAAGGTCAAATTTCTTGTTTATCCAATGCGCGTCGGCAATGCTAATAAAATCGGGTTTTACAATGCCAAGGCCATAAAAAATGCCAGCCTCCTTTTCTATCCCTTCAGCGCCTGGAATAAACTTCCGTATCTGCCTTAGAAAATCTCCATATCCACAGCCTACGTCGAGGTACGTTGGACTATTTGATATCTCATTTGCAATCTCTACAATGCGCAGAACATCGACCTTGCGGTATGCAAAGTAAGACCCTTTAAAAAAAGGAAAGATGTATCGTGCATGATGAAGAGGAGGGTTGCAATCCAAAAATTGCTTGTAGGCTCTGTACGCATTCTGCAACTCAGGGATTGCGAAGGGCATACGCTTGCTCTTTTTTCTTAATCCTTATATGTCTAATGGGGTTGCAAAAGTTATTGGGATTGTTGTTTATAACACTGTTTTGCAAAACGGAAAACCCTTAATAAGTTCAGTTCTTAGAATCTTGATATGGTTAGAAAATTTGATGACTGGTGGAATACTGTTCCGGCTGACTTGAAGCAAAAAGCTCGCAAAGGTGACGAAGCAAACAAGCCCTTACTCAACCAAGTTAACTATGTTCTTCTGCATCTTCATCTGGCCGGCAAACATGACGCCAAGCCAACACATGATGAACTGAAGGATTGGCTACACAGTGGCCAAGTAGACGTCCTCAGAATGAACAAAAAATAGAGCCATCAATTCGTAAGCAAATGTATGTCTGTGCTCTCCAGCACAGCATTTTCCTTTTTTTATCCTGATTGAAGGTTAGTAAATTAATTAAATCCTAGCAGACATTTGAAGGATACCACAAAATTGTTTTGCTCTCTCAATCCAAAAACATTCATCTATGCGTAGTCTCTCAAACTCTTGTTTACTCTCTTCCGAACAAAGTTAAGTAGGGGAAGAGTGAGGTTTACCTCTTGTCTATCACCTGTAGTAAGATAGCGCTCTTGTTTCTTCAGGCTTCCTCTCTCTTTGAGTCCTTATCTTTTTCACTGCCTCTTCAAAGTGGCGCATCATTACATGTGCTTCTGATGCATGCTTCGCTGCTTCTTCTGGAGTTGGGTATCTTGCCAGGTATTCATGGAGCACGAGGGATACGGCGGTATTTACTATAGCGGAGGTATCGGCTCCGCTAAAACCATCTGAGATATCTGCTATTTTTTCTAGATCAACATCTGTTCCAATCGGCTTATCTGTGACGTATATCTCCAATATCCTCTTTCTTGTTCTTCTTTCGGGGTTTGGTACAAATACTATTCTATCAAACCTTCCAGGCCTCAACAACGCGGTATCAATCATATCTGGTCTGTTCGTTGCCGCGAGCACGACCACCCCATGCAATTCACTAATCCCGTCTAGCTCAGTTAGTATCTGCGATATCACTCTATCATTCGTTCCCATACCGCCACCACCCATTTCACCACCCATTCCTCCACCTCTGGCCATCGCAATTGAATCAATCTCAT
>DATAAU010000030.1:0-2517 GCA_036259955.1 Nitrososphaera sp.
GCCCTGCTGCACTACTCCAGCAACACGCAGTTTTTCATAGTTTAGGCCAAGCACGCGTGCTATTTCGACGCTCATTGATTCGCCAAACTGTCTGCGCTCACCACCGACAATTGGCTTGTTCACTATCTTGCCACCATCTGACACAAGTGCAAGTTGAGAAAAGGATTGGAGGCCGGAGCCGTTGAGTGCTCTTGTGGCCTCAAACTCTTTTGAGTTGAGGGCAAAGCGAATTTGTGCCATAGCATGATTAGCGCCTCTTCTTACAAGGTTCTTGTTTGACTTTCTTGTATGCTTGCCAAAGAGCGAAAATGTTATTGCATCGATGATTGAAGACTTGCCGGAGCCGTTATGTCCTAGAAATATGGTCAGTCCCTTGCAGAATTCTATCTTGGTATCTTTGTGTGCGATGAAATTCTTCAGTTGAATATCCTTTATCATTTATCATTATGACCTCCAAATTTGTTTAACTTGTACGCCTGCCACAGTATTTCTAGAACGGCCTCGGCGTCCTTATCAGCTGCCAGTGGCAAAACTTCGCCTATCGTAAACTTGGCAAGCTCATCAGACCCAAGCGCTTCTGCAGACAGACGATAGAGCTCAATATCAATGTCTGCAGGCTTGGAATCATACACAGTAGTAGCAAGATGCTCTTCCATTGGCTGCCAAACATAATGAAGGCAAAAATCGTTGAGCTTTTTCAAATGTTCAGATATAACCTTAGAGTCAATATTGCTACCTGCTACCTCGATTCTTGCAATTGGTTTTTTGTCATAGGCTGTTGCCTTCTTGATTATCAGCTCGACTTGATTTGCAATGTCTTTGTAATCTATTCTAGCAGAGAATTGCTGGCGTCTGCTCTCAAGCTTTATCCATTCTATTGATGGCTCTTCGCCAGACATGTCGGTTATGATAAAGCCTTTGTCCACCTCCTCGATCCCTTCGCTTGGGGTCAAGTCGATTGAGCCGGGGTAAGCAAGTGGTCCCCCAAGGAATTCAAATCTCTTTTCAAGATGGTCATGGTAGTGACCCAGTGCATAATAGTTAAACCCCGCAGGAAGATCTGTAGAATTAAGCTCGCCAGCAAACCTGTTAAAGTCGGCCAGTCCCTGATGTAGCACAAGCACCTTCTTGCCATCGTGTTGTTTTGCAAGATGCTCTGCATGACGCATATTTTTGATTAGTGAATCAATACTACTGCGCCGCTCCTTGTCTGCCCCAAATAATATACAATTTTCAACTCTGAAAGGTTCATCACATCGGAGCTTCCTTGCAAGTCCAAGGTTGCTGTAAATATGGATAAAGGGGACATCACGAAGGCGACTGATGTCATGTTCACCCAGCACAAAAACTACAGGGATCTGTTTTTCCTTCAACTTTTTCAATGTGTTGCCAAGTGTAATTATCGCCTTGCCGCATGGCCTTGGATTATGGAATAGATCACCGGCTAAGATAATGAGTCTTACTCTTTCCTTTATTGACGCATCTATTGCCTCATGAAAAACACGGTAGACATCTTCCTCCCGTTCCTCTAAGCTGAATTGGGAATATCCAAGGTGGAGGTCAGAGATGTGTGACATTAACATTTGTATTCTGTAAAATTATCAACTGCTAATCCTGTATATAGCCTGATGGAATGTATGATTCCGATGATTCTTTGGAGATCTGTTCCCGCACTACAGCGAGCTGACACCATTGTTCAACTGCCTTCTGGTCGCCACCTATCTTACGCTCTTTAACTTCGTCCACCTTAACAAACGTCGGCAGGTTAACCCACTGACCGGCGAATATCGCCTCACCAGGATTTAATGAAGTCAGCTGATCAATAAGATCCCGACTAAGTGCTTCACTAGCCGCAGAAACATGCATCTGGTCGTCCTGCTGAATCATGCGCATTACTGCAAGCGAGCCCATCTGACTCAAGATGTTAGCATCAATTCCTCTAGGGCGTTGTGACACTATGACTAGGCCAAGCCCAAACTTCCGCCCTTCACGAGCAACCTTAGAAGCGAAATATTTTGTATCTGTATCTTCATCCTTAGGTATAAATACATGAGCTTCTTCAATTGCCACGAGTATCGGGGCGGGAAAACGCGGTTGAGACTTAGCGGTGCCCTTTTTTTGCCGAGTTGCCTTTTTCCTATCATCAAGCAGCTCTTCAAGGTAAAATGATACAGCAATGTTAGCCTGTCGCTCAGTAAGTTCTACTAGATTGATAACGTTTATCTTGTGGTTCTTGAGGAGCGCCAATGGATCTGTCATACCAGGATCCAAGATAGTATGAAACTTGCGCCGGGCATCATCAATCTTGTCAACGACTTTAGCTGCAGCTTCACGATAAGACTTGTCGGCACCAACTTGGGATGCAGCGTTTATAAGGGCATCCCAAAAATCCTCGCCCTTACGCTGTTTGACGTCTTCAGTGAATGCAATTCTAAGCACATGCATCTGGTTTGAAGCATTTTCCTGAATCTCAATAACCTCTGCAAGCTTGTCTGCGGACAGAAGCCGCGGGTTTAT
>DATAAU010000031.1:0-13566 GCA_036259955.1 Nitrososphaera sp.
CACTCGCATCCTGCAAAGGCATTGCCATCTAGTACTGATAAAAAGTATATGGAGATTAACCCTGTAATATGGATTATTTATTCAACCACACAGAATGAGATTAAGGCATTTGTGTCCGAAAATCAGGTCATTAGAGAAATATCTATAAAGAATTCCATTTGACACTATGGCGTTAGCCTTTCGGTGTCTCTAGGATATAGGACAACTTCCCGTACATTTTGTTTACCGGTAAGAACCATCATTAAGCGATCATAGCCAAGTCCCCACCCCGAGTGTGGAGGCATGCCCCAATCGAAAGCTTTGAGATGCTCTTGAAACGAAGCAGGGTTCAATCCTTGTTCTCCAAGTCTTTTACGCAGTTTTGCAGGGCTATGCAATCGACGTCCACCCGATGCAAGCTCTAGGTAGTTGTATTGTAAGTCAAAAGACTTTGAAATATTAGCATTTTCCTCCTTTTCATGTATGTAAAAAGGCTTTAGCTTTAAGGGCCAGTCCATAATGAAATAAAAACCTGGATGCAATACTCCTAATCTTCTTAATGCAGAATCTGACAGATCGTCTCCAAACTCTAACTTTTCACCCTCTTTAACGAGTTCGTCTATACATTGATCATAAGTCAGCCTCTCTATTTTTGTGACGGAAATTTCTTTTGCACCCATTTCTACGAGGTCTGCTTTGTGCTTGTCATTAAACTCTAGTGCGACTTTTCTTATTAGCTGCTCCAGGATGTCCATAACCTCTTCGTAGTCAAGGAATCCAGCTTCAATGTCAACGCTTGTAAACTCAGATAAGTGCCTGACTGTATGAGAGTTTTCTGCACGGAAGTACGGTCCAATCTCAAAAACTCTGTCTAGGCCCAGGGTTAATTGCTCCTTGTACAGTTGTGGACTTTGTGCAAGGTAAGCCTTCCTCTTAGCGAAGTATTCAAATCCAAAAAGGTTTGCTCCTCCCTCGCTCGCGCTGCCGATTATCTTGGGTGTATTGACTTCAATAAAGCCCTGCGAGCATAGCACATCTCTTATGATCTTAAGCCCAGTTGAACGTAGACGGAAAATCGCTGCTACTCGGGGGTTCCTTAAATCAAGTGCGCGCGAATCAAGCCGTTTATCTATTGCGGATTCAACCCTTCCCGTTGGATCTATTGGCAGAGGATGAACTGCTTCAGCAAGGACGATAAATTCGCTTGCCTTTAATTCAACAGAAAAGTTTCGTGCTTTGCTTTCCTGTACTACACCCTTAACGATTACTGCACTCTGTCTAGGGGCCTGCAGGGCATATTGGACACTGCTACCTGTAACGATCACTTGACAAACACCTGTGACATCCCTGATCGTTGCGAAAGCAAGTTTGCCGATGTCGCGTATATCCTCTATCCATCCTCCTACCCGTACCTGTTGTCCAATCAAAGTATGGTCAATCTGACGGGCATAATGGGTTCTTTTGATATCGTTTAGCGACACTTCTTCTTACTTCCTGTTTTGATTATTATTGAACTCGACAAGAAGTTCAATGTTCCTAACAGCTTTTGCGATCTTTTGAACTTTCTCCAGATTGAATTGTGTATCTTTAGGTTCATCTGCCAAAACTACCTTTGTAAGCTTGTTCGCCCCAGGAAGCCAGAAGAAGTTTACCGATAATACTTTATTTGGATGGAATATACTTTCAATGAAACGCCTGTCGGATGCTTCGGTTTCAACAAACCAGACCTTCTTTCCCATCTCTTTTTCAATCTTGTTAACGAGATCTTGATTGCCACGAAGCACACTAACATCTTGTCCCCGAAGGACAAGCACAAAGTCGCCGTTCACTCTAGTGCCACGAATAAGGGTGAACTTGTTGATTTCTTGGTTCCGATCTGCTAAACTAATCAACTTTTTTGCAGCATCAATATCATCTTGCGTAATGCTTCCCGACTTCAGTTTTGCTTCGCATGTTCTGCAAAGCATCCCAGATTTGGCATCAAAGGAGCAGATCGGTGTTTTCAATGATTATAAACTTACCATAATCTGTGTTTTGGGTTATATAACCCATATGCATTCGCATGCTTCTGCAGAAGGATTCGTGATTGTGAGAATTTGAAACGGCTAGCTAGATGACGTAAGTATAATTTTACATTCTCCGAGCTCTAACATTCACTATACGATCAAGCGCGTTGCCAATTAGCACGAACGCAAGCCCGGTTAATGCTATCATCATACCTGGTGGAACCATCCACCACCAAAGGCCCCTTGACATTGCCCCTGCGGAATGTGCATCATGCAATATCTGGCCCCAGGTTGGGATTGAGGGATCGCCAAGACCTAAAAAAGAAAGAGCGGCTTCACCTAGAATTGCACCAGGAACAGATATGGCAATGGTAGCAAACGTCAGTGGCAGGAGCTGCGGAATTACATGTTTAAAAATTATCTTTGTGTCAGATTGACCCATCAACCTCGCTGCTTCTACGTACTGAAGGTTCTTAATCTGAAGTGCAAGACTTCTGCTTATCTTTGCCATTCCAACCCAGCCAAAAATGACCAGAAATCCTGTTATCAAAAATATACTACGTCCTACCGTTACCGAGAGTATCACGAGAATGGGAAGAGTAGGGAGAGAATAAAACAGATCATTTATGCGCATTAGACCCTCATCGGTGCGGTTCCCCTTATAGCCGGCTACAACGCCATATAGCAGGCCTATGAATACCGCAGCTACTGAGACAGTAAGGCCGATAAAGAGTGCAACAGGTGCACCCCATAAGAGGCCAATCGCCAGATCTCTGCGTAAATCATCTGTTCCCATAATACCATAGACCTTGCCACCCAATATGATTTCTGAATCGATAACATTGTCGCTTGGATCAAACAGATAGAATGTAGTACGAATGATGTATGCCCCTTTAAGCACCTCATTCTGCTCCGTGTCCGAAAAAATCATGACTTGCGGCCTAGTGGGATCCACTGGATATGTGAATAGATTGCTATAGCCAGCAAGACTATCTGCGATAAGTCTGTCTGTAGAAAAGATTGTGGCAGAGAACTCATTGTTCGGGTCCTGAGCAGGAGGAAGAGATGCAAAGTAAATCTGAAATTCATTACCGTCCGGCCTGATTACATCTACCTGAACTGCCGGTTGAATATCGCCATATCTGGCTGAATACATAATCATGAAATCACTAGGAAAAGAATCATAATCAAAATTAAGCTCAAAAGAATGGGTCTCAATACGGACGCCATTTTCTATAATATCGCTTTTCTCAGCATCCTCCGATGTCATGGCCAAATGCTCTGGCACTTTTAGCCCTAGCAGATTTATCCAAACTGGCATAGCGGACTGTGGTTGGTCAATCCAAAAGTTTGGGTTATTCCATTGCGTGAAAGATTCTAGTGGAATGGCCACAATTGCATAGGCTGTTATCAGGAAAAGTCCAAGTAATATTACTAGACCCGCAATACCGCTTTTGGAACGTTTAAATTCCTTTACAATTTGTGATGTTGAAAGAGATTCTGTAGGATCTGTCAGGCGACCTTCACCCTTGGGTCAAAATATGCATACAGGATATCGGTAAAAAACACCGTCAGGATGAATAGGAGAGTAGATATGTACGTCAACCCGATAATGATAGGTATGTCTCTAAACCCTATTGCCTGATAATACAGGCTCCCCATGCCAGGCCACCCAAAAACTGCTTCTACGAGAATAGCGCCGCTAAACGAGCCGGCAAGGCTCAAGGCTACGACTGTAATGATCGGTGGCGCCGCATTTTTCAGAGCATGAGAATACAAGATCTTCTTTTGAGGTATGCCTGCTGCCTTTTTGGCTATAATATAATCTTCCCCCAGGATTCCAATCACAAAATAGCGTACAATATACGCCCATGATCCAAATCCAACTAGGACTATCGTGATAAGAGGTAAAAGCATATGATAAAGTACATCCATCATATAAGACGGATCGGATGGAGAGGTAAGAGGAGTAGCACGTGCAGGAAAAATATGATAGGTGAATGCAAAAGCAAAGATCATAAGCATACCTATCCACCATGGAGGAAAGCTACTACTGAATACAGCAAAACCAGAATTCAACTTGTCCCATAAAGAGCCGGCGCGACTTGCCACAAACGCGCCAAGATAAAGGCCAATGACTGTAATGATCAAAGTCGAAGTAGTGAAGAGCAATACCGTCTTTGGCACTTTTTCTAGGATGATATCACGTACATTTGTAGAACCGCTTTCACTTGTAAGATAATTAGACTTTCCAAGATCGAGCAACATCACCTTCAATACTGTGTTTGTGAATCGCTTCGGAGAGTACCATGGCTCATCAAGACCAATCGACTTTATCTGGAGCTGAATTCTTTGGTCAATATAATTTTGACGCTCCATAGTATTTTGAAATTTGATATCGCTAAGATTTGTCTCTTCGATCACCGAAGACCTCGTAGCATCAAGGAGGATCTTATCCATGGTAGGCCCAAGAAGAGCCATCGTCAATACTAATGTTGAAAAAAGGACTATTATCATGTTTAACGAGCGCTTAAGAATAAATCGGCCAAAGTCTCCCAATTACAATCAATCACCGCTCAGCCGTTATATTTCTCTACCAACTTCATCTGTGCATATATATATTTGTCTATAAATAATCATAGTCCAGTAAATAGTAAGAGGTTCGCTCTTGCGATAGGGTGAGTCACACGCAAGGCCTATATGCATGTTGCCAAAAAATACGTTTCTATGCATCTTGAATTATGATTACTAGGTCTATCTACACATTAGACGGCACGGGGAGAGTTAGTTATAAACCTAAAAGGGTTCTTGACTTTTTGTTAATCTGTCATGATAATAGGCGATTGTAAACAATGCATGTTGCCAATAAGGAAGGCACTATAACACTCGCATTGGGCATTGTGCCCAGTCATCCAATAATAGGCCTAAGCGGACCCCTGTGTATGATTAGCACTCTTATGATCCTATGTGGATATTCCTAAGCAAATTGATATAACATGATCTAGATCAAATATGATGGAATTTGAGGTATAAATAATAGTGTTGTACACTTGCCTTTTGAGCAGCAAGCTACCCCGCCTTGCTCCTCGTGTGAATGATGGCCGGAATTTTTACTCTAACCTGCGGTAGCTACTCCGGGAGCCGCAAGAATAGTGCTTGAGGAGATATCCGGTCGGAGGGCTTCGTTGCTTACTGCGAATATTTTGATCGTATTTGGTCCTTGAGATAACTTTGCGGTCATCTCGGATGTAAGATCAATATTGAATTGTCCTTGACTTCCCTGCTGTTGAGCTTCTCCTGTAGTCACTACTGTTCCATCCTTGTTTGAAACAAAGTAGTTGACAGTAACGTTGTTGCTTGGCTCGCCAGCTACTTCAACATTGACCTTTATTGGAGTGGGTTGACCCATCGCTACTATTCGTGGGACGTCGACACTGGTAATGTCAGCCAACCTAGGTGTCTCATAATTGGACCAGTGGCCTGCTTCAAAGGGATATGACGCATCTCTAAATGCATTAATAGTTATAGTCCCTCCTGCTACGTTGAAATTGTCAAGATAGTATGCACCATTGCTAATAATCGCATGGCCGTGGTTTTCAATCCAGCTAATGCTGGCATCATAGCGTCTGATTGCATCTTGCACACTTACTATATCTTTTAGGGCAGCCGGAATGTATTGCTCATTTTTCATCTCTTGGAGCTCTGCCTTGATCATATCCGCATGCTCTCTTACAATCGGGTCATACCATCCAACTCCTTTCGCTTGTGCATCACTCCTAGAATATGCAAGTTTACCTTCCAATACGATTCTTTCTGACGCAGCTGTAATCTCCCATGGCTCATTGACAAAGAACACCCCGGAGTCAGCGATCTCCTTTTCATCGTAATGCCAAATGTCAATATAAGATTCAATCCTATCGGGGGAAACATATCTTGTTCCCTTTGAGAGCTTAAGGGCTTCCGCTGCAACTGGCGTAAATTCAGGATCTATTGTGCGGTCTCCAGGGCCTGTATTAGTCCCCCACTCATAACTAAAATAATCACTATACATCATATCAGAAACATCCATGGGTATACCATGATGCCAGTTTGAATAAAGTGGCGTGAATGTGACCCTGCTTGTGGCACTGGATCCTTCGCCTGATTGAACCCACTGTTGAAGCGTCTGATTCCATTTTATGGTATCTGCAGGCACATCCAATTTGCCAAGAGGCCCTTGGGTCGTAACGTTTGTCCAAGGGCTTCGAAATGAGATAACCTCGCCAGTGTATGGATGCCTAAAGGTATCAGGATCAGCAATCATGAAATAAACGCTTCTGCTATAAAGATCTTTAAGCCCTGCAATTGCATTCCAAGATCCTTGATGGATCTGTTTAACTCCTATGTCAAGCGACGAGTTGCTGTCTCCGGACCTTCCGTTCAGTAGAGAATATTTACTTGTTATTCCGGCTCCAAAATCGTTCACCAAACCCTGAACAGAGGCAGAAGAGACAAACGAGTCAGTCTTTTGTGCAACAAAAACTCTGACAGATTCTTGCATACCCATTTTTATTGCGTCATTTACAAGCTGATTCCTTTCCTCCTCAGATGTAAAGTTGAAAAATGCTATTCTTTGGGTAACCTCATCGAGCGTATCATTCTGGTAGTTCCAATAGGCAGGATTCTGAGATCCAGGCATTCCACTCATCCATGGCGCATACATCTGGGCAGGAACTATTGGATTATATTTCACAAAAGCACTAGTTCCACCAATTTCCTCAGTGTATAGTTGCCATTGCATGTTCTTTGGATCTGAGGCGTACACTACTACGTTCGCCTTGTTCAAATCACCATAGTCTCTTTGGACACTGAAGCCAATCTTTTCAAGCTCTGAGGCAACCATCTCTCCCATTGATTCCTTTTTGACGTCGTCTTGTCTTATTAGTATCTTTATGATAACAGGAACTCCATTGAATTGCCACTTCCCATTGATATTTGTAGCGCCAGCACCAGTCATTGCCTCAGAGATCATGCTTGAAGCAAGTGAAGGATTATACCTAAAGCCAAATGATTCAACCGTATTAATGATATTCAGATATTCCGGTGAATATACCCCAAATGGATCAAAAAGCGGATTGCCGTAGCCCTTCAGGATCTCATTTACAACAAATTCTCGATCTATGAGATAGTTTAATGCATAACGGACTTCCTTGAATTGAAACGGATTGAGAACACTAGGATCAGCTGCAGGAGCAGGGTTAGCAAGAAACCCTAAAGAACCAGCCGTTTTATCATATACCTTTAATCTAGGATCATTCTTTGCATTATTGGCAGCTTCTTGAGGGATTGGAAAGAAGTAACTGTCGAGGAAACCAGACTTGACCTCTTCAAGTGCAAGATTCTCGTCCACCCGATGGATAAATCTTGCCTGATCTATAAACGGACCTTTTTTTGCTGCCTGCGAGAAAGCAGGATTTTCAACTAATGCAGAACTGAGTAAAATAGCTATAATAGCACAAACAAAATAGGAATGAAATCCTAGTTTTCTCAACGCTATCAGGCACTGTACTACTAGGTATTATATCTTTCTAAGAATCCAATCCGCTCATTTAATTTCTACTTCTGGTACGGCATCTATCAGCGACTTTGTATAGGGATGTACGGGATTGGATAGGATGTTATCAATTGGACCCATCTCAATTATTTTACCACTCTTCATAATAGCCAAATCGTCTCCGACATATCTTGCGGTCGATAGATCATGTGTGATATAAATGTAGGAAATATTGAATTTCCGTCTTAGGTTCTGCATAAGTCCTAATATTTCACCCCTAACCGAAACATCTAACATCGACACGGGCTCATCAGCAACGATGAGCAAGGGACGAAGCACAAGCGCTCGTGCGATTGCGACCCTCTGCCTTTGACCTCCTGAAAGAGTATAGGGCAACCTGCCTGCTATATCCTCCGCTGGCTCCAAACCAACGTCACTTAGCGCATTCAGAACTTGTTGTAATCGCTGCTCCTTTGAAGATATCTTGTCATGAATGTTGATCGGCTCCATAATTATATCCTTGACCTTCATGCGTGGATTGAGAGAGGCATAAGGATCTTGGTATACCATTTGGGCTGCCCGCCTAAAGTCTCTGAGGTGTCTCCCCTTTGAGCGCATTATGTCATTTCCTTCGAATATTATTGATCCAGCATCCGGATCTATAGCTCGCATTACAAGTCTTGCAACAGTGGTCTTGCCTGAGCCCGAAGCACCCGCAAGTACTAAAACCTTACCGCGGTCGACGGTAAAGCTTACATCGTCTACTGCTTTGACAAATTGGCGCAGTGCGCCAGGCCTAAAGAATTGGCGGAAAGTCTTATTGATGGGAAAATACTTTCTGAGCCCCTTTGCCTCAAGCAAAACGTTCAACTGGCTGCCGTTGCAAGAGTTGGTAATATAAACAAAATCGGGGTACCATGTGGAGGCTCCCAGAATCCTATTATAGTCTTAACCGCCTTTTTCTTTTGCCATTGCCCAAACTAAGAGTGTCTGGCCTCAAGACATATTATTTTACGGAGCACGGGATAATCAGAGCAGTAGACGGCGTCAACTTGGATATTGGAGACGGCCAGTCAGTTGGCATAGTGGGCGAATCAGCATGTGGCAAAAGCACACTAGGGGCAACAATTATGCGATCTATACAGTTACCCGGTAGAATAGTTGAAGGAAGTATAGCCCTCAGAAATAACGATGACATTGCGAAGATGTCGCCATCTGAATTTGATACGAAGGTTCGGTGGAAGAGAATAGCAATGGTCTTTCAGGGCGCCATGAATGCCCTCGATCCTGTATACACCGTCGGAAGCCAGCTCCGGGAAATACTAAAAGAACATAACTTTGAAGGAAAAATCGAAGATAAATTAGCAGAGTCGCTCCAACAAGTTGGCCTCGATTTGTCAATCGCAAGACGCTATCCTCACGAACTGTCAGGCGGTATGAAGCAACGTGTTGTGATCGCTATGGCTCTGTTGCTGAATCCGGAAGTCTTGATAGCTGATGAACCAACAACTGCCCTTGACATGTTGAATCAATCGCAAATGATAGATTTGCTTAAAAAATTGCAAAAAGAAAAAGGAATTACGATAGTACTTATAACTCATGATCTTGCGCTTGTGTCAAAGATTACGAACAAAATAGGCATTATGTATGCAGGACAATTAGTAGAATTCTCCACCACAATGGATATTTTCAAGAATCCTCTGCACCCTTATACTCAAGCTTTAATTGAATCTATCCCACGTCTCAAGACAAAGGATAAGAAAATACACTTTATCAAAGGAACACCGCCTTCGTTACTTCATCCGCCGCAGGGTTGTAGATTCCGTGATCGCTGCAACTATGCAATGGAAGTGTGTGGGCGCGAGCCTCCAGAGTTTAAGACGAAATCAGGCTACGTCCGTTGTTGGTTGTACGATAGCTCTGCAGAGAAACCCCCAACCTTAAAAAGCATGGGATGCTAAGGAAACATCACGGTCTGTAGGTAATTTCAAAGATGGTAAACTCGATATTGGCGCATTTTCCTTTTCCGACGGTCAGGGAAAAACAAAAGAAAGTCCTTGATATGATCGATTCAGCAATTAAGTCTGGCTACAGACATATATTTCTCGAAGCTCCCACCGGATTTGGCAAGACACCCGTCGCAATAACACTTGCACGCTACCTCGGTAGCTCTCATATCTGCACAGCGACGAAAGACCTACAGACTCAGTATAGGCGAGACTTTCCTTTCGTAGTCGATGTAAAGGGAAGAAGCAATTTTCCTTGTATTGTCAAGGAGGATATGGGATTGGATGAGAGTTGCAACTATGGGCCCTGCATTAAGGACGAATCTTATGATTGTTCCTACAAAACTCGACTTAGTGATTACAGGGTCGAGGGTCAAGGAACACTTCATGAGCTGGTTAAACTAGATGCTTTCGCAGAGCGTAGGTATGAGGAGAAGCTTCGATTAAAACCAAAGTTGGTCGATCTAGACTGGAAACCATGTCATTATTACCACCAAAAATGGATAGGTAATCTTTCTACTCATACTGTCTATAATTATAGATACTTTTTATCGGATATATTTTATGCTGGCGCAACACAGAAGCGTAAACTGCTAGTTCTTGACGAAGCACATCAGCTTGAAAATGAAGTAGGCGATTTCAGGAGTTTCACGGTCAGGAAGAATATGTTGCCTTTCTTAAAGATGCATATGCCAGATAGCAATACTGACGAAATTGAAACGTGGCTTGAACTGTGCATCAAGCTGAAGGAACGGCTATTTGAGTTCACAGAAAAAGCTCAAGGTATCATAGAACGTAGCAACCAGAAAGTGGCTTTAGAGCCATACACTGAAAAGAATTTGATTGATGCCCTGGAACATGAAAAGAACCTTGCAGCGGTGATCGATGACATAAGAGCAAACAAGGACAATTGGATTGTCTCGGGCATCCAACGAGATTCTGCTAACCAGCTAGTAAAGGTGACTCTGACACCTCTAGATGTATCTAGCTATTTTGACACAATCCTCGACAAAGGTTCAATCTCCCTTTTCATGAGTGCCACAATACTTAGCAAAGATTACCTCTGCAAGACCACTGGACTTGAACCTGATAAAGTCAAGTTTATCCGTGTTGAAGATTCTGACTTTCCAGTCAAGAACAGGCCTATTCATATGATGAACGTGGCATGGTTAAGCGCTAAAACAATGCATGCAAGTATGCCTAAAATTGCTCAGGCAGTGGACAATATAATGTCAATACACAGGAACGAAAAGGGGATAATCCATACAACGTCTTATTCGCAGCTGCAGTTTATTCGAGATAACCTCAGTAAGGAAAATGCAAGCAGGCTTATAGAGACAGCATCCAGCATTGATAGAAGTAAAGTACTAAAAATGCATTATGAGAGCAGTAAGCAGACTGTTCTGATATCCCCATCTCTACACCTTGGGGTGGACCTAAAGGACGACTTGTCGAGATTCCAGATAATTGTTAAGGTCCCATATCCGGACCTTACGGATAAGAAAATAGCTGCCAAAAAAGACCGTGACCCAAAGTGGTATACTTGGAACACAGTGTTGCGGCTTGTTCAGGCTTATGGGAGGAGCATTCGAAGTAGTGATGACTACGCAACAACCTACGTACTAGATAGCAGCGTTTCTTTTCTTCTTAAGAATGCCCACGGGCTGATGCCTCGCTGGTTTACAGAAGCTATCGCGCAATCTTGAACGTTTTTATGCCCACAGTCTCAAACAGAAGCATGAAGTTTGTCAGGCGACAATAATGTTGTCTCCAGACGGAGAGTCGACTCCACTGTATTTGGGGTCAGCTCGAGCATAGTCGCTACTTTGATACTCATTTCGCCTATCTTGTTTACCCTCTTCGCCTATCCTGGCTCGTTTATCCTTTCTTGGAATGAAGGAAGAGGCGGCTTTTTGTTCGCTATGGCATTTATTGCAGCGGAACTTGTAGGCTTAAAATACTCACTCAAAAAAGAGAGGATTCTTGTTGCTGCAGGGATGGCAGCGCTCACTATCTTGTATTTTATTGCATTACCTTACGGGCTAACTGACTATATCAAAAATGGACAAGATGTGTACAACGTCTCGTTAGTGGACAGCTGGATGTGGATGTGGGATTTTATTATAATGGCAACATTTGTAGCAAGCTCGCTACTTTTGCTCTTTGGCAAAAAATGGTATAAGATAGCATCAGCAGGAGCTATATATCTGGGAGGAAGTGCGCTCATTCTTGCTCTTGATGCATTTTTTCCATTTGATTCTCTTGGGCCCCTTCAGATTGTAGTACCAATTTATTTGCAGATCGATCAGGCGATCCTTAACTTCATAGATGCATCAATTATCAATGTCGGGCCAGACTTCGCAAACAATCCTTTACAACCTGCGATGGCGAGAGGTAACCTTCTTGTACTAAACGGGCTCCACGGCCCCTTTGCGTTACAAGTATTCTGGCCCTCTGCAGGTGTCCATAGCATGATCATTTACACGCTTGTCATGTTGGCGTTACTTATCAAGATGGATATACCATTAGGTAGAAAGTTAATTTATTTTGCTGCAGGGACGTTGGGAACGATTGTTATTAATTTGGTCCGAATAGTTTCCCTTTCCTTATATGCACTTGTGGTCACTACAAACGTGCAGCAGTGGGAGGCATTTCATTCGGTCGCAGGGGAGATAATGTTTCTACCGTGGCTAGGGGTATATCTTGCAGTTGTAATATATATTGAAAATAAAAGGCTTCGTAGGTTACAGGCAGGGGTAACGAGCGCAACACAGTCAGATCAATCAATTCGGTAGGACGAACAATGACAGTTTTTGACCGCGTTAGGTTCGACTTGCAGTTAACCGACGAACAAGAACCCTAATTTTCTATTGAATTACTTCGAACGGCTAAACAATATACTCTGCCTGTATAAGTAGAGACATATAGGACCGTCGAATAGAGACTTCATGACACATTTTGCATGTTCCCTTTGCAGGTCAGATTATATATGAGTTTGGGGTTTGAGTCATATAAGAGGTTTTTTGATTGGTACAAAATAGTTTTCCGATGAGAGAATGGCATGTTGAACACATGGAAAAAACAGTTGTGAAGTATGTCAAGGGTCTATCAGAGAATGCAACAGGATGGGAAAAGAGGAACCACAAAAAATATGGCAATCTTGCAAATATCTGTAGGCAAATTGAATATGATATTAAACATGGAGTTAGCAGTGAGCAAGTTGCTTCTCTGTTTGAGAAGATTCGAAAAGATTCGTCCTTTTCAACGCTAAGAAAAGGCAGCGGTTCAATGGAAAGGTTAGCCGAAATTGAAAGTCAGTTTAGCAAACCAAAGATAACAATGCCAAACATTAAGTAGATAGAATCAGATTTTATTCCGAACCAAATACTGACAATGACGAGAAACCCCGCCGCAAAGACGACGGTATGAAACTCAACTTAAATATCCGGACCATGTAGCTAATTTTGGATGGCTACGGCAGACAACGATTACCCTGTGCTGGCAGAAAGTGAGGGCATTAAGATCAAGACAGAAAAAATGGTCACTGACAAGCTCTATCATTGTATCTATGATAACAAGGTTTTCTTATTTTACAAAGATGAGGAATCATTGCTTCACTGTTATGAGGTTCAAAACCCTGAGGCGGTCAGAGAGATAGCACAGAATCCTTCCGAACTAGACCGCATTCTACGAAAGCGTGCTAACATCAATCAAGATTAGCAGCAATAAACGTTATATTATACCATGCTGAATTATCTCGCACGATGTCGACAAGCACCAATTCAGTCAGGCAAAGCACCTCAAGTAACGAGATATTCATCGGCAAGAAACCCCTAATGACATACGTCACAGCTACGCTAGTGCAGTTGGCAAATGAACCAACAGTCATAATTAAAGCTAGAGGAAAGAGCATAACCAGAGCAGTCGATGTAGCGCAAATTATTGTAAAACGGATGGACACGCTCGGATATAAGATTGGGCCAATTAAGCTTGGTTCTGAGACAGTTCAGTCTGATGACGGTAAGGTAAGAAATGTCTCAAC
>DATAAU010000032.1:0-8897 GCA_036259955.1 Nitrososphaera sp.
TGTCCAACGGGCTCATGATGCTGGAATTCTATTCATAAAGCAGGTTCCTACAGCAAAGCAAGCACGGGAAGCCGCCGAGCTTGAGGTCGATGCTATAATAGCCCAAGGGACAGAAGCAGGTGGTTTTTGTGGTAATGTAAGTACACTTTCACTTATCCCGCAGGTGGTAGACGAAGTAGGAAAACCTACGCCTGTAATTGCTGCTGGAGGGATAGCAGATGGGCGTGGACTTGCAGCGGCATTACTCTTAGGAGCACAGGGAATCAATATCGGAACGCAGTTCCTCGCATCAACCGAAACTGCCGTAAGCGACGATTTGAAAAATAAGGTAGTATCTGCTGCTTCTGAAGATGCAATTAAGGCGGATTTCATTAACATTGTATTCCCTTCTGCAGGTAAAGAAACCTACGAAGAGGCTTCTCTACGCGCCCTTCGAACACCTTTTATTGAGCATTGGAACAGACGATCTCGAGTTGAAGTTGAGCAGAAGGCAGATGAGCTGAGGGATCTCTTAATGACAAGCATGAAACAGGGAAAAGATCACGAATTTGCTCCATTCACGGGTCAATCTGCAGGACTTGTTCATCAGATATTACCTGTGGCTGAATTAATTAACCGAATAGTTACGGAGGCAAGAGAATCATTGGAAAGGGCGGTAGCGTTTTTAAAATAGACTCAACAGAGTCAAAGCAGGCAAACGAAGAGAGCATCGTAACAAACTACAAATCACTCTTATGCCATACGTATTCTTTCTCTGTTTACTTCGCAACCTGTATCATTTGATAGTAAATTGATACCTCTTGCGAATATGTAGACAGTATGGGAATACTTCGATCAACGCCTGCTTTCGATCAGGGCAAGGATAGTTCTGTTATGCAAACCATGTCGATGTATAACTGCTAATAGCAAGTTCATTCACAACTTAAGGCAAAGTACTGCGGATAATAAAAAACTGGAGAAATTGTCACATGTGATGGGCCACGTTACCTTACATTCCCTGACCCGGCCCCGTTCTCTCCAATCGTCTAGATCGAAAATTGTTTATATTTTTCGCAAGGATGGTTCACCAGATTTGGTATAGTTTGTATCTGCATTCTAGCCTTCTTTAAATATCTTTATCTGGCCTATTCCCTCAGGACTCACCACTAGACGATCCTTCATCCTTTTAAGATAATCCTGCAAGTATTCTTCAGCTTCCTTCTGGGTCTCAAACTTAGCCTCGCCCCTGAATGAGCCATTCTTGTCTATAAGGCTCACCGCGCTCCATAGCCCGTTTCTGCCAAGCCTCTTGACTATAAACATGGTGTAACTATGCTACTACATACTGCGCATATTTAATACAACAGTTTGTCCTCCATTTGGCATTCTGCTCAAATGTCTTTTATAGCACGCCTGATTCAACGCATCACCAACAGCTTAATTAAAAACTTCAGGACCTTATAGGACGACTTGACAGATTCAGAAGCCCGATTTACCATAAATGTCAGAGAGGGTATGGTTGAACTTGAAGGCAACGAGAGCTTTGTCGATAAGCACCTTGAAAAGTTTCAGGAAATCTTTAAAATGGCAGTGAAAGAAGCAATAACTAGAGGCGTTGAGCAAAGGCTTGAGCTGAAAACTCAACCTGCCCAAGTTGCGCTTCCTGCGGAATTATCAAAAAGCAAAGAAAGTTCTGCCGTTATTGAGCACACTGCTCCGCACCCTCAAAAGTCTAATGCGAGCACCACAAAGCATTCAACCAGGCCTGCGCTAATAATACATCCCATACCTGTTGATCTCAAGGCAAACGAAAACAAGATTGGCCTTCGTGAATTTTATGCACAGAAAAAGCCAGCCAACCATTATGAAAAAACAGCGGTCTTTGTTTATTACCTTACGAAGTTCAATAACCAGCAAGAGGTCAAGTTTGGTGAGATCCTGTCATGCTATGACGAAGTAAATGAGAAGAAACCCAGCATAGCCGACATTGTAAAGAACTCCATCAGGTACAAAGGTTGGCTCGACCAAGGTTCTGAAAAATATACTGTGCTCCTTACGATCTCAGGGGAGAACTTCGTAAAATTTGATTTGCCCTATCAGAACGGAAAGGTGGAGCAGCCATCAGCCGCGGTCTCTAATAACTAGGCACGCCACCAATCAAATCCTACAAAATCCACTTTTTTCTGTTTGACTTTTGGGATTGCTAAGATGAATTGCTTCTTTACCGTAGTCGCAAGCCTACCAGCAAGCACTATGCCAGTGGCTGCAAGATCGTCTGTGGCCCTGAAAACCTGCACTAGGTACGGTGCATGGTCGATGCCAGGTCCCTGTTCATATACGGCAAAATCACACCCAAATTTGATCCCAGGCGTGACGACATAACCCTTATCACGCAGATTCTGATAAACAAGGTAGTCTGCATCAAAGTCGACATATTGTTTTTTGCATATTGTCTTAATTTTAGCAAGAGATACAGCATTGCCATCGATACGTGATACTTGTAATCTATTCCTCTCTATGAGGTAGCATCCTTCTATGAGGTCAAGCACCAGTGGCGCATCAAACTCTGTGCCTTTTGGCTTCAGGATCCCAAGCGGTTTGCCATAATAGCCGCTGCCGAAGAGTGACCTTGAATGGGAAACGTCCCAAACCACTATTCGATTTTCAATCAGCTTGCCGCTGAACATTGTCTACATACTCAGAGCAAGGATTGTAAAGGAATCAGATGCTTCTTGACATTTGTCAACCATGCCTTCAATGCCCTCAACCGCATCTTTGAGAAGGAGGAGATCCTTCATAGTTGAAATTTCATTGAGCACTTTGACTATGACTTCCCTGTGTTTTGCGTCCACCTGACGTTCAAGAGTTTGAACATCTCGCGCGATGTCAATTGCGTTTGGAGGATTGATCGAAAGAGCTCGGCCCATCTCATTTAGCTTAAAAATAGTATCCACAACCATACCGACGAGCTGGTTTAGATCCTCATCAAAAGAGGCTTTCCTGAGAGTAATCGGTTTTACATTTGCAAGTTTGAATGCAACACCGCTGATGTAGCCTGCAATATCATCAATGATGTAAGCAGTTCTAAGAATATCTTCCCGGTTTGACATGAGACTGCCTATCTCAGCAACCTCGCGGGTTATGTTCCTGCAGAGATTCTCGACCTCTTCCTCTGTCTTTGTCATGCGTTCAAGAAATTGTTGTGGATTCATTTCGTCGCCTTTGATGAGTGATGTTGTCAATGTCGATAAGTCCCTTGATGAATTCAGAATTTTTGTAATTTCGTCCTGTAAAACCGCCAGCGCCTTTCTCTTGGCCTGAACCTCTAGTTCCCCGCGGTACAATACACCCGAGATAGCCTGTCAGGCTAATAATTCTATCGCCGCTAAGGCATCTTGTATGATCTGCTATCGAGTTTTGAGTTGGCAAGAGGCTTGTGCAATTTAACTAAAATGTCGTGGCAATGACTAGGCCTTTGCTGCCTCAATTATTATCTTAGTGCACATCGATAATATAATGGAGGTAAGTGTGCATTAGACGGACGTGATTTGCTGTCTGTTAGAAGTGCAATTCGATGGTCCAGGTTTCGTGATTTTCTGACCTGCGAGAAAAAGATCATTGAAACCTACCAGGTAAAATCCCCTATAACGTATGCGATAAAAGGATACTGGATGAGTAATTAAAAAACTTGCTTCCGAGATCGTCGAAGGAGTGCAAGCAAACAAGAATAGCACGGATTAGCATGCATCAATAATCCTGCTCGCGATCCATTGACAGAATATCCTTCCCTATCTCATACCGAGAAGCATCAAGAACAACCAAAATTGTTGCTTCGTAGTGTCTAGAAACGCCTAAGGAACTTAGGCTTGAGCATTTCTGGACGCGATTTCAATCTTGTAATCAGTTCCAGAAGTTTTTCCCTATCTTCTGGCATCGTACCTCCTATGGAGTATACATTTGAAGCATGATTTGCTCTAAAGATCACAGGCAAGCTTGGGTTTAGGTTATCTACCAGCCTTTCTAGCTCATCCAGAACGTCCAAATCATCCAGAGGCACAAAGCATTCTCCAAATTTGTCCATGAATTCTTGGTATACGCCCTCTTCCAGGTGAAGTGTTAGGGCACCTACATAGTCAGGAGATGTTTCGCTCAAAACTCGAGCAGTGTCTGAAATATGTTCCTTGGTATATGTCTTGCCTCCGATACCCAAGATTACCATACATGAAAGGACGTAACCGTGAGCTTTGGCCTTTTGGCATGCTTGAACGATCGTTTTGTAGGTTGCGCCCTTGGTTATCTTCCTAAGCACAATATCATTTCCGCTTTCGATCCCAACATACAACATATCTAGTCCCGCAGTCCTTATCTCCTTAAGCTCATCGTCCTTTTTCTGCAGAATATTCTTTGGCATAGCATAGCACGAAATTCTCTGAAGTCTGGGAAAATTTTCCCGGAGGTACTTTAAAATCTCAATCATCCTATCCTTTGGAAGGTTCAGAGCGTCGCCGTCTGCTAAAAAGATCCTGCGTGTATCTGGATAGAACTTCGCAGCCATGTCGATCTCTGCCTTAATTTCTCCCCAGGGTCGCTCAACATATTCCTTTGTGCGGTACATATTGCAAAATGAACACTTGTTAAAAGAGCAACCAAGCGTTACTTGAAATATCGTAGAATTAGCCTCTGAGGGGGGCCGGTAAAGAGGGTAATCATAAACTATCTCCATACTATAGGATCAACTGTATAAAGAGAAGACATAGACTAATAATTGTTTTATGGAGATTTGTATGCACTCAATATCTAGCTGCATTCGATTAAAATGCTTCGGTAATGGAGATGGCGCCCACCCTCAAGCATAACAGGACTAAAGCAGTCTGGACAACACAAACTCAGAATAATTCTGATAATGGCTACGAATTAGAGGCTGTTGATGTGGTTACATAATGCCTAAGTAGCATGGCGAAATTAGGGTCAGTTCGTCGCGAGATCTTCATCGCTTATTGCTCAGCCTGGAGCAGCAAACTCACTTCATCCCCTTTTTTTCTTAAGACAATGAACTCACTTAAATCTTAGCGCCAAACAATGTATCCTAAGGTGATATGAGGAGGGAACAAAGGCTCGGAAGCTGATACTGTCTGAATAAATTTGGCCTCCGAACTTAAGAAGTGCAATTGACGGCCTAGGTCCTGAGCTTGTTTTTTTACACAGCATTGCGTGTCTTCTTTTTGGTCTTTCATATCCTAAATGCAGCATATTACAACAATTTGTTACCTTCCGTATGACAGATGAGATTTCTGATAAAAGGATGATTAAATATATTGTTGACTAAGAACGTGAAATCGATAAAGTAATGTAATCGAGTGTCTAACAAGTGGTATTGGTAAAATGAATTTATGAATTCTCATGGGGCAGCCAGAATTCAACTGTTAAAGATGATTTCACAATCTATTAAGTCCTGTCCATCCGCTCATCATATCATGGCTAACATAAACCAGATCTATGATGTGAATTTTAATCTTTAAAAGAACCCTTTAAATCCGAAAGGTTATCATAAATCTTAATGAAACTCAATTTGTTCTATGTCGGAATAATAGTAGCCACGATGTTTATGGTATTAAGTGGCCCAGCTAGTTTCGCAACCCCCACTAATCAAACCCAACTGACGGATACTACAGACCAAGAAGAGACTTCACCGGAAGAATTTGCATTTGTTTCTATTGGCGAAGGTAGTAACGCCACTGTTCAATACTATACATACACACCACAAACCCTTGAAATCAATGCAGGAGAGACTGTCACATGGTTCTCCCCTGATGAATTCGTTGATATTCACACTGTCACTTTTGTGCGGGACCAAAGCATTCAATCTGATATACTATTACCCTTTGCTATTCCTGCGGGTTCGAGTGTCACAAACTTTGAGCTACTTCGACCGTTTACCCTAGGTGAACCTGTCATTATACCAGGTCCAGAAGGCAGAGAAGCTATTGTGGCAATGAACAAAGTAGCATGGTATCCAACAGTTGTTGGTGCAAACAACCAAACTACCTATCTTGAAGGAACCGATATACAAGCCACACTTAACAGCACTGTAAAAGTGTTAAACTCAGGTATTATACTACCTTCCATACCTTCTATGGAGGAAGGCCAGATGAATAACACGGAAGCAGGTACAGCCGCAGTAGAACCATCTGCAACTCCAGAAATTTCTCCAACTAGCCTAACGACTGGAACGACTAATAATACTGACACTCCTACCGATGTCTTGAATATACCGGATGATCAAGGAATCCCCCAGGATCAGGAAGGTGCGACAGAAGAACCATTGGGTCCACCATTTCCCCCTGTCAGCTCATTTACCGTAGCGTTTGAAGAACCTGGAGTATATCCTTACTTCTGTGCAATCCATCCATGGATGACTGGTCAAGTCATCGTGCGGGGAGACGGTCCGACTGACACCGGAACACAACAATCACCATCAAATGACACTGCAATAACAACGACACCAACAACACCAGATGCAACAACCCTCGAGACTCAAGATGCGCCCCCATCAGACCCTGATGCAAATAGACCGACACCAACCCAGCCATCCGAAGGCGCTGAATCGCCTAACCCGATTTTTGGATGATCAGCCTCCCTCTGGGTTCTAGCTAATCCTAGTCCCACTTTCTTTTTTTATTTGTTATTCTATCCGTTAGTGCGCTGATGCTCTCTTTTACTTTATTCAGTGCCTCATTTGAGTCTGAAATAAAACGGAAATGAGTGAGCTTCTTGCAAAATAAGAGGTTTGGTCGCATATCTACATTGAACTCATAGATTATTTTTGATTGAAAATGATGATAGTTACGCTATTTCATCCAGTTTGAGTAAGAACAATGTTTGGTGATGTTCAGAATGCTTGCCTGAGTCCTTCACGAAGAAGGTTAACTATCCGTTTCCGTTGAGTGCACATATCCAACCATTTTTATTATGATTTTATATCTTCTAGCTAACTAATTCAGTCTAATCCTTTGGTTATCTTCTACGATGTACATGAAAAATGTAATGAGTTTTGCCTCTTGAAAGAGATATAGTTCTGCTAATAAAGACGATATTGTTGTATTATAATTACCCATGTTAACCACAAAAGATCGATCTACCATACCGAGAACAAATATGAAACATCCAATCTATTTTCTTGCATCCATGTTACTATTAACGGGGCTGATGAGTTCGTCTCTGGCAACCACACAGATACCATTAGCACAGGCGCAAACTATAGAAGATGAAGATAACCAGGAAACTCAACAACCCCCAGCTGCAGTAAATGCTACTCAGACTGTGACTCAAGGAAACGAGACAGTCGTAGATAACGGCAATCTGGGCCGGCAAGAAGATGCTGACGGCTCGTTATCGAGTCCTTCCACTCTTTCAATAACTAGTACTTCTACAACAGAGGTTCGGCCAGATAGGTTATCCGTCAGTGTAGGAGTGGAGACCAATGGAACAACTGCACAGGAGGCCGTATCGGAAAACGCCAATCTTACGAGCCAGGTGATAGCAGCACTGACAGGGTTAGGGATTACCGAGGACAGGATAGAGACAAGTAGCTATAGCGTATCACCTATCTACGAATACATCCAGCCAGCAGAACCATGCATACAGATTTATCCTCCGCCGCCGGGATGTGAAACAAGGCAGGAAATTATCGGGTACCGGGCGACCAATACAGTGTCAGTGACACTCGATGTCCCATTTTTCCGGGTGGCAGCTGAGTCAGCAGTCCCGGATGTAAATGCTGGACAAGTCATCGATGCTGCTGTAGGGGCGGGTGCAAATCGTGTCGACAGCGTTACGTTCTTCATATCTCCAGACAGACAAGAGGAAATACGTGGCACCTTGATTGGGGAAGCGATAAGCAATGCACGACAAAGAGCCAATATAGCGGCAGAAGCCCTCCAGATGACTATAACGGGCGTCTCGAGTGCGGAAATAAATCCGATTGACTTTCCAGTATACACTGTCAGCCTTCGCGAGGCTACTGGTGCTGGACAAGCTGCAGATGCACTATCTGCTCCCACACAAATTCTTCCGGGCACGCAAGAAGTCTCAACGACTGTCAGTATTGTCTTTTACCTAGGCCAAGAAGGCACTACTGAAGGTTAAAAACTCCTACAGTGAAAAGATAGGTTAACATCATCCAACAGAACGTCCTTTTTTTCTTTTGTAATTTATTGGTGCCTAAGGAGATTGCATGATGGGATATAGTCGGCACAAAAATGAACTTTATCTAGCAACATGTTAACAGTCGATGCGGTTTTTCTTGAAACTTTCCTTTGCCTTTTGATATCAAGCTACTTTACAAATCGAATGCATTGGTTTGCGTGCTGGACCTTCTGCTATACCTCAAGATGAGTTACCTGCAGTAATGGACAAGTCTGCACTCGGACCAAAAGTGCTCCTCAAGAATAGCTCATAATAATACGGCAATCTAGGCATATTTTCACTAGTTCTTTTGGAGAGGAGATCTATGCCTGCATACCCCTTCAAATATCGCGTATCTTCATATGAACACACATAAATCACAAGATCATCGTTGCATAAATTTATCTCAGGTGGAGTTATCGTTGGATAATTCGGTTCAAATGGCTTCAAAGAGAAAGACCTCTGCAGCGAATCTATGTATATTCTAAGTTTTTCTCCAAACCTGAAGAAATGAACAGCGTTGTCGAAATCTGGTTTGGATTTGAACTTTAAACGATATATTACTAAAACAGATTTGGGGCTTGCCATTTACTCAGACCATCTGTACTCAAACTAACTTGAATAAATACATCACAAATTGAGTCAGCAGCACCACCCCAATGACTCTTTGCTATTCGCTGTTATCTAATCTTGTGAAGCTCGACTTATGGATTTAATCAAGGAAGTGTAAAAAT
>DATAAU010000033.1:0-8688 GCA_036259955.1 Nitrososphaera sp.
CCCATATCATGCATAGCCAGCGAAGTTGGGATGCCGGTTCTGCTCCTGTCTTCATGTTCTTCTTTTGAGAAGGCACGCCACTCTGGCCCCAGTTCTTCTATCCTTTCACTCACAACAAAACCGCAGTTACCACAAAACATTTCTCCACTAGAATTATCAGTTACCATGGAGCCCCTGCCGCAACGAGGGCAGCGATCACCAAACATGGAAATGTCTTTTACCATAATCTCACCAAATCTTTGGTTATCCTACCCTAGTTATTTAAATATTTTATTCTATTATATAAAGTTTATCATGTAATCTATACTAAAATATTAGAACTACCTTGCCTTGCGACGCTTGCGCCTCTCTGCTTTAGCGTATTTCTTACTTCCTGATCGCTGAGCACTATACGCATGAGTCTTTCGAACCTCACGTTTTCGCATTGTCTCCTTCTGATACGCCACTGGTATTATATATGTATACGATAAGCTTATGGTAGTTACTCTGCAACATTTATCATGACCTCGTTTATTACAACATCTGCAAACCTATCCGGTTAGCTTGAACTGGATAACGTTTGTTGAGCGGCTCAATTATGATCACAACTAATAAATTTGATTGTTTACAGAACCCAAGATAGTGCAAAGCGACAAAAGAATACCGAGATGGGTTGTAGAGAATGATCCCTCATGGGAAAAATCTATAGATTCGGACCTGGGTACCTTACGATGGACTAAGAAAGGCACTCATATACAGGCCGTGTGTCATCCTGCTAGCATTTTTTGCGAAATTTTGGGACAATCGGATCACCCTTCCGCCATTTTTGATCTTACCAGCAGAACTCAGATGGACAGACAAGCAAGACTTGTATCTGGTATTGATGACATTACAAAATATCTTTCAAGTAGGTACCTGAACCCTGGCATGAATGGACAATTCAGATCTGGCATAAGGAAGACGCCACAAGATTGATAAATTTTTGCCGTGTCATATAGATACACTACCCCCTTTTTAATCAGGGCGGTAAAAGTCAAAGTGCGAGATATTTTCAGGTGATCGAAAAGTCATCCAAAGACATATACTTAACAGCAAAAGAGTCTTAATAATTTACCGTTAGTTCCTATCCTCTTCTATCGATATCCTGCTATTAATTATTTTATAAATGTCTCAAACACCAATTAATCTATTGTCATATGAACTTTCAATTCGGAAGTTAGCGCAGGAAGCAGTCAAGTTTGTTAAGGATGTAAAGGTGGTGGGCCTAGGAAGCGGGAGCACAGTAGGTTTCATTGTAAAGGAGATGGCGAAGCTTCCAGATAAAGGATCAATTGAATTCGTGCCGACATCTCTGCAAATCAAGCTGGAGGCAGAAAAAAGCTCGCTAAGAATAGCTGATGAAAATATCATCCCAGATATGGACATAGTTTTTGACGGTGCCGATCAAATAGATGGCAAATACAATATGATAAAGGGAGGAGGAGGAGCACTCTTGCGAGAAAAGATCTTAATCTCTGCAGCGAAAAAAGTAATCATAGTAGCTGACGCCTCCAAGTTTGTAGAGTTCTTTAGCCGGTCAGTACCTATTGAAGTACATCCAATGGCTCGATCATTGGTATCGAAAAAACTTGAACAAATGAAGGGCAAGCCAGTTCTTCGCAAACTCGACAAGGGCTACCCATTTGTAACTGAGAATGGAAATCTCATCTTAGATGTATTATTCCCTGCAATAACTGAGCCAAAAAAGATGGAACTTGAGCTAAAGAATATTGCAGGAGTGCTAGAAGTAGGAATCTTTACAAGGAGGGCAGATGTTTATTACAAGGCCAAATCTGATGGCTCATTTGAGTCGATAATGTTGCATTGAAACCTTTCAAGCATGATACTGTAGAGGACTTGTGTCGTCTCTAGTTACAAGAATACTTTGATTGCCCTGCTCCTTCATCATCATAACTATCCATCTCTCGTGTAGCAAACTGCACACGTCTAATATTGGTTATGGAAAGCTATTCGAGCCCATTCTAAGTAATCACGACAGGTCGTGGCACAAACTCTCCTTGCCCAAGTTCTTCCTCGGCTACCTCTCCATCTTCCATAATGATGTTGCCTCTCACTATTGTCATGATAGGCCATCCGCGCAATTTCCAACCATCATAAATGGTATAGTCAGAGTAGGATTGCAACAGATCAGGGCTAACAGTCTTTTCAAGATCGAGGTCGACTATTGTCAAGTCCGCATCTGAGCCAGATTGTATGGTGCCTTTCTTTGGATACATATCAAATATCCTTGCTGTGTTGTAGCTGGTTACTTCGGCAACCCTCTCTATGTCGATTCTATCCTCATTAACTCCTTTGCTCAAAAGTACAGGCAACATCGTTGCAACACCCGGAAATCCCGAAAGGGCCGACCAAATATCTCCCTTGCCTATTTTCATGTCTAGTCGGTTGGCAACGTGGTCAGTGCCAACCGTATCAATTAAGCCATTCCGCAAGGCTGACCACACACTCTGGACATCACTTTTCGAGCGTATGGGTGGCGTCACCTTTCCTATCAAGTCACCAAATTCTGTAGTATGTGTCAGGTAGTGAGGACAGGTTTCCATGTAATAATTAGATCGGCCTTTCTCCCTCTGGGCAAGTATAGCATCAATCGCGGCAGTTGAGCCAATATGCACAAAGTAAAGGTTGGCACTACCGCTTCTTCTCCCAAGATCTGAAACTTTGGCAATGCTTTGTGCTTCAGAATAAGGTGGTCTGCAGTAAGACCATGCCTCAAGACGCGCCATTCCTTTATCCTTTGCCATACGCATGTGTTGTGAACAGATATCCGGATTTTCTGCATGGACTAATATCGTGGAACGCATACTTGCACCATGCCGTACTATTGAAGAAATTAGTTCATCGGTCATATCGACTAGTCCATACTTTGCCCCATAGGTTCCTGGATCCAGGTCCATATGGATGCGATTGAGCTCGCCTCCTAGATTCATATAAATTTTCAATGATGTGATCCCAAGCTCCCTGAGGAGCGAAATGTCACTAACTTGATCCTGCCTAAGGATCGAGGCATGGATAGAGTAATCGATATAATGATTGCCCTTACTTGCCTGCAGTTGCTCGGCTATCTTATTGTGACTATAGCGATCAAAAAGCCTCAGCATCCTTATCATTGTCGTGACGCCACCTACGGCGGCGGATCTGGACTCAGTCCTCGCAGCATCATTAATTGGAGTATACACGCCATAATGTACATGCGGGTCAATTGCACCAGGTAATACATACTTTCCACGCGCATCAATTTTTTTTGAGGCAGATATGGTATTGGCCGATTTAGCCAGTGACTTTATTTTCCCATTCTCAATCAGTATGTTTGTATCCGCCATTATTCCGACCTTGGGAATGACCACCGAAGCATTCATGATTAGGAGATCGCAAGAGTTCTCCATCTAGCCCCAATTAGATTCCCGAGTAACATAATATCTTATGCCTCTATCTGGATGTTTTATATTGGGATGCGTTAAGCGGGATAGCTAGATGGGCTGCAGTTCAGCGGGTAGTAATGCTCACTTCGCAAGCGAGAGAAGTATATTTCAGCAGTAATCTGGTTCAATGAGCAAAAATTTTACTTTGAATTCTTCTTAAGCTCGTCCATCACTTTTGCTAGGTAATTCATTATTTCATCATCCAAAAGCGAAGGTTCGATCCCAATTTCTCTGTCCTCGGTTTCAGAGTTTCTCTTCACTGCAGTAATTATCTTTTTTTGCAGCTCTTGCTCCATCTGAGCAGATCCAATGCTGCCGACCAGCCTGCATTCTTGTAGTGCGTATTTTCTGATTGATTTGCGCAGTTGTATATCTTTGGATACTGAAATTGCCGAGGAATAATACCCAATAGCATACAGAAAAGTTCCCACAGCCAGAAATGAATGGCCTGCAACTCCGAACGGCGGATATGCAGGAAAATAAACAGGCGAAAGATATGCTATGTGCATTATTATTATGCCAAACGCCGCCAAAGTCATATAGCCGGCAACTTGGCTTTTATCCTTACCAAGACTGGATAGTGTTCTTGCAATCAAGAGGTAGGCGGCACCAACTACAAACGCACCTGCTAGCGCGCTAATAATCACTATTGTTCTAATGGTCAATACATGATCACTGTAGAACCCGTACTGAGATATCTCTGGTGAAAGCAGACTGGGAAGGATTGTTCCGACAAAAGTTGCAGCAGGCAATAGGACGACAACCCAGTACCGTACTCTGCCTATTTTCCGCGAAAACTGCCAAAGTAGCAGAGCAATGCCGATCCATTGAACGGCATAGGCCACAACAGACAACAGGGCGTAGACGGTAGTAAACAACATCTGCACGCTTGGAATTGAGCTGAATTTGCGCATTTCCATTTCAGTATGCTCACTCACCATTGGCGGCTTTTCTGACAGCAAAACTTGTACTATGATTATATTTCCCGCTATGCTGACGCTTCCAACAACGGACCCCAGACCCAAAAAAAGGATCATGATGTTCTTCCGGTCAGACCTATACCAAGAAAACAGTTGATAGCCGGATATCCCCAACAAGATGCTTCCAGGAATAGCGCCAACTGCAACAGAGCTAGCGAGGAGAGCCATCGAGTAACTTGAATTGCCAATAATTTGAAAAATCACGACCACAAGAATGCACAAAATCACCCACTGTATGATTCTCATAATGCCTGGCAGCTTTTTGAAAAATAGGTGAGATCCAAGAGGACCAATCATCCTTGTCACAAATCTAAGGATAAAATATTGTCCCACCCCGTACAAAAGCCCGACAATCACGAAAAACAACAGGATTCTAAAATTGGGCGCGATTTGCGCCACCAAATCAGAATAAGAGCCAAGCGCCATATCAGTTATCGTGGCGCCAAGTATTATTGGCATAAGAGCCACTATCTTGTCTCTTTCGTTAGCTTGGCTGAAGAAGTGTATGGCTTTGATGCGGATCAATCAAGCGCAATGCATAAAACATTTCCAAGACCTAAATACGATAATTTTCACATTAGATCTTTCTTATTCTTGTTCGAATATACAGTTACCGATTTAAGTTAAGAATGCGCGTGACTTGAATGTTGAAGCCTGGTAACCGCACGTTGGCAACATTTTATGCGGTGTTGGCAGTTGCGGCTTCGACACAAGCTGCTGGCGCGACATGGGATGGCATTATCCATCTGAGCCAGCCTGTGGACAGTTTTTTCAGCTATCCTCACTTGGTAGTGTATTGCGGTGCAGCCCTTGGAATCGGTGCAGTACTAGCAGCCCTCTTTACCTTGGCCAATACGACTTTGGAGAAGGAAAAGCTGATAGGCCTGAAATTTGGATGTCTTGGAGCAGCTTTGTTGTTGATTGGTGGACCTTTTGATTTTTGGTGGCATCGAACATTGACTCAAGAATCGTTTCTGATACTCCCCTTTCTTTCACCGCCTCATATGATAATTGAGGCAGGTATTGGTTTCTTTATGTTCACTCCACTTTGCGGCTTCTATGTTCTAAGACAGAGCCGTAGATGACACAATTGCTGTTACTTCGGAGATTAGTGGTACCATATTTTATATTGGGTTTGGTTTTGGTGAGTTGTTGCGATAGGGCTGGTAGTTCAGGGGTAGTAATGCTCGCTTCGCAAGCGAGAGGTCGCGGGTTCAAATCCCGCCCAGTCCATTCATTCCATCTATTTACCTCCAACTGTATTAATGAGGGACAATTACTACACTTCCTTTGATATATCATCCTTGCTGTAGCAAGCATAGTGTATCGAATTGCGTTGACCATGAAGGACTCTGACATCTCATATCCATCATGGGATACAAGTATGATACGTGACATCACCCAGTATCGTGCTTCTTACAACTAATAAGAGCTTCATAGGAAGCCTTTAGGAAATGACATTTTGGTAGTTATTACCATTCGAATTCACCTGTGTGACCTAAATTCAATATCATTTGCTTTTGTAATAAGAAGTTGTCCTAGCACTATCCACTATCGAACGAAACGCTTTTTTGAACTCTTCTGGATAAATTTCAAAAGCAGAAAGGAAGCATGCAGTTAGTGAAGGGTCCATGTTCAATTGCATGGTAATAATACTCTACCACCATTTCAATTGCATTAAATTCATATAAACAATAGATTCGCTAAGTCAGACCAATTAGTTATGGGAAAAAAGGTAGTGGTACTTGGTGCGGGATATGGGGGAATATTTGCAGCGGCAAACCTGTGCAAACACAAAATTTTTGATATTGTCATAATCATTAAGAATCCCTACCATCAACTCTTGCAGCAAATCCCTTACATTGTTTCCGGGGCTAAGGACTCTGCAAATATTACCGTCCGTCTTGAGGAATTATTCAGAGATGAAATAGCTCGAGGATTTTTGAGAGTCTCTCACGCGATTATCAAAAGTATCGACTTGATCAGAAGAACCATAAAATTGCAGCAGGTTAGTGACACTGGATCAGATGAAAATCTGCATTATGACTATCTAATAATTTCACTTGGAGCGGAAACTCATTATTTTGAAGTAGATGGAGCCAAAGAGCATTGCATGACATTCAGATCGGTTCAAGATGCAATAAAAATTCGTCAGATAATTGAGAGCCTGCCAACAAATTCCAACGTGGTAGTGGGCGGAGGAGGTCCAGCTGTCGTTAGTCTTGCAGCCGCTTTATCAGAGATGGATGCAGTAAGGCAAAAACAATTAAAGGTCAAAATCCTCGATTCTGCAGCCACTCTTCTGCCTGGTTGGGATGCGAGGCTCATCGCGGCGTCTGAAAGAGTACTGGCAGAAAAAGGTGTACAAATAATAACTGATGAGAAGATCAAGCAAGTGAGATCTAATTTCCTTGAAACTGAATCAGGTAAGGAAATTGAATCTGACTGTACTATATGGACAGCAGGCGTCAAGGGTTACGACATTAACATCATGCCGGAAGTGCAAAGAACAACTGCAGGAAGAATAGTAGTGGACAGGTATTCTAGGATACCCGGCTTTGAGAATGCATTTGCGATTGGTGATATATCTGCATTTGCAATCGTTGATTCTGAAGAGAATATGATGATGATGCCTAGTAATATAACCCCTCAACTGGCCCAGTTTGCAGTTAGGCAAGCACGCTTTGTAGCAGACAATATTGCAAGAAAAGAGAAAGAAGCCGAAATGAGTGATAAATTCACCTTTTCACAACGAGGTCACACAATATTACTTGGGAACAAAAGTATTGGACTACTGGGTGGATTACTTGTCACAGGAAGAATGTGTGACTATGCAGAAGACAGCATAGTAGATAATTTGTGATGGAGATAAGAAATAAGGAAAATGGCATATACACCAGAGCTCTCAAAGCCATAGAGAATATGGAGTCGTGTGAGGAGGAATATCTAGCTGAATTTAATTTTGTAACATATGCCACATCTGAAGCATTTTTAGATTTGATAGGTTAGAAGAAAGAAGAGCAGTGACAAAGACGGGAGTCGCCTCGGTTATCCACGAGCTTGCCCTCCAGAATATTGTAGCACCCACTATTCTGGCTCGAAAACGATCTTTTCTCAGATGAGGAGATTATTGCAGACCATAGTAAACCGGATCTGAGATCAATATTATTTAGCGAGCGCTTTAGCCTATTAGTTCCATAGTTCTCAGTCATATCAAAGATACGTAAAGCTTAGGATTGACAGTCTCTGTAGCGATGAGAGGTGCATATATTTTTCCTTCCTGACAGTAGGCCGCGGGGTACTAGATTCTTTTGATAGTTGGTTGTTGTGTGTGCTATCTCCTTGTGAGCATCTCGCTTTCCTCGGTCTATTTTATTTTAAACTTCGCTGCTAATCTCATTTTGCTTATGAATATCAAAATAGACTTTGTCGCCCACTTTGATATTCATATCCTCATATTCTCGCATTGTAAGTTTGACAGTAGGAGATTCCGATTGACCTCCCCCTCCAAGACCTGGCATGTTTGCCATCATTTTAGGTATATTCTTCATAAGATCTTCAATAGAATTGAATGCTCCTGGCCCAAGCTGACTCTGCGTCTTCTTTTCTTGAGACCTGTACTCCTTTTCATCGCTGAATGAAACGTAAACATAGTGCTGGGAACCTTCTTGGGGAGATTGAATCTTTGCGACAATGAATTCTTTCCTCATTTTGTGGCGCACTTTATGAAGTGATTTTATTATTTATTTAGATATCAAATGTAGAAAAGAAATTGATGTATGTAAATGAATCCAAATGTCAGGCAGCTAAAATATGAGGCCCTTTGCTTCTATCATTATTATAACGATTTTGATATACTGAATGAAGAACAAGAGATGAAGAATGTTTGCAGCTATCATTTGAAATGTTTGATTGTGCTTTGGCAATCAGAACAATCCTTTAGTGTAGGACGCATTCTTTTTCAAGTATTATAATTCTTCATCATTTATGATATCCAGCATCTCATCTGAAGCCAACGTATAGTGTTCATTTTGGAGAAAAATCTCTTCCATGCGTATTCTCTTGATCTGTCTTCCGACAAATAATATTACATATGTGATAATTGAAATCATAAATAGAGAAGTTGTGAGTTAGATGAAGTACCAGATAATCAGGAGACTTGGCTCTGGGGGCTTTGGAAATGTTTATGAAGTTCGAGCTAGCGATGGCAATACCTATGCCATGAAACTGTTACGGGATTTTAGTAC
>DATAAU010000034.1:0-21374 GCA_036259955.1 Nitrososphaera sp.
AAGAGGCAGCCAAGCATGCATCAGAAGCACATGTAATGATGCGCCACTTTGAAGAGGCGGTCAAAAAGATAAGGACTCAAAGAGAGAGGAAGCCTGAAGAAACTAGAGCGCTATCTTACTACAGGTAATGGACAAGAACTACTCTTGCTCTCTTTCTTGCTTTGCTTTTCATGCTTGTAGCCTAGCATTAGATTACTGTAACCTATAATATCCTTAAAATCTCTTTTTAGAGTTCAATCGATAATTTTACCAAACCTTCGACATAGATAAAAAAAGGAAAATGCTGTGCTGAACAGCACAGATGTGCGTTACTCAAGAATTTACCGGTCTATTTGTTCATTCTGAGTACATCTACTTGGCCACTGTGAAGCCAATCCTTCAGTTCATCATGTGTTGGCTTGGCGTCGTGTTTGCCGGCCAGATGAAGATGCAGAAGAACATAGTTAACTTGGTTGAGTAAGGGCTTGTTTGCTTCGTCACCTTTGCGAGCTTTTTGCTTCAAGTCAGCCGGAACAGTATTCCACCATTCTTCAAACTTGCGTGCCATATATCTTATATACATCCAACTCGGGAGTACTTTAATCTTTCATTTTGGCTCCTCTTTAAGACGAACAAAAATTAGCCCTTAGTGCGCTTAAAAAGCAATCAGGTATCACGTACATAGTAGTTATTTTAGTTAAATTAGATCATAATATATGCTTCCGATAGTGAACCTAACATGAAACCACAACGGATGATAGAGGGAGAAAAGAGATCTAAGTGATTACAATTCGGTACAAGAATAATCTGCCACTAGTTTGCGTGGGAATCATTGATGCAGGCAGTAATAAGAAAATAGTTGTCGATGCTCATCTCGACTTTGCTTCGTCAAAGACAATTATCCCTACATATATCGCAAACGAGATGAATCTCTCATTTGCCGGGAGCGATGAGACAGCAACAGGAGCCGGAATAATACATATTCCATATTACGAAGTATCTATTGAGATTTTTAACGAGGTCTATGACAACATACACGTAGGATGCCTGGACCTACCCGAGCGCACACCAGCTAAGGCATTAGTGGGTCGCGATATACTTGATAACTACAGTATATGCCTGGACGGAATAAGAAAGGAAATTAGGGTTTGCTAACTCGTTCTCCCATATCTTTATGACAAATACTAGTGTTAGTTCTGCTCCTACCTATCAGAAAATCCAAAAGAATAACACGACTATAAGAGCAATGGGGTCTCAAGCCGGAAGTGATATGTTGATAATATTAAAAATAGCTAAAGTAGCATAACTTCTTAGTGCTAAAAGACAAAGTTGCAATAATCAGCGGTGCAAGTAGAGGCCTCGGCTTTGAGATGTCAAAAGAGCTTGCGGGTAGAGGTTCCACGGTAATTATGTGCTCAAGAAGCAAGGCAAATGCAGAAAATTCTGCAAGCCGGATAAAAGGCACGACGTACGCTGAAGAGTTAGATGTTACAAATCCCCAGCGAGTAAAAGAGTTTGTGCGCCGAATGGCAGCGAAGCATAAACATATTGATATATTGATCAATAACGCGGGCTATCCTTTTGATCGGGTAATGTGGAACAAAAGGTTCCATGAAGTCAGTGAAGAAGATATAGATAGAGTTTTTGATGTGGATCTCAAAGGTACTTTCAGGCTTTCTCAAGCAGTGATTCCGTTCATGCTAGAAAACGGCAGTATCACTAGAAGAGTAGGGGGTGTAATAATTAACATTTCTTCAACACCTGCTATCGCTGGGCACACAGCAGGTGCTCCCTATAGCATTGCAAAGTCTGGTGTGATTGCAATAACAAAGCATATAGCATTGGAGTATGGCGACAAAAATATCCGAGCATACACTCTTGCATTGGGCAATATCTCTACTCAAGCCACCTTCGCCTCCATGACTGTGACTGAAAGAAAAAAGGCTGCCATGGAGAATTCCATGAAGAGATGGGGCGACCCAAGAGAAGTCGCTACAATCGCTGCAAATGTTGCTAGTGAGGACTTTTCATTTGCCACGGGAAACACGATAGTTGTAGACGGTGGGACGGTAATGCTATAATGGTTCTTGCCAATAATAACGACCAAGACCCAGAAAACTTAGCAGAGAAGGAACAGAAGCTTCCCTTAGAGATAGAAGAAAAAAGGCGCAAAGGGGCTCTCAGAACAGGTTATACTACTGGAACCACTGCAACCGCAGCCACAAAGGGAGCGCTTTATGCTCTTATATCTGGAAAGCCAGCCGACTATGTGACGGTATCTTTACCAAAAGGCAGAACTGCATCGCTCAAGATTGCATGGACGCGAAGAGAATTTGACGGTAGGGTCACTTGTGCTGCTATAAAAGATGGTGGCGACGACCCAGATGCTACGCATGGTGCCGAGATTTGCTCTACCGTATCTTTTGGCGAGAGACCGAACGAGATTAACATTGACGGTGGTAAGGGAGTAGGGCGAGTAACTAAACCAGGTCTAGGTCTTGAGATTGGAAGTGCGGCAATAAACCCCATTCCCATGAAGATGCTGGAGCAAGCTGTTCGGGAAGTTGCTAAAGACCAGTTGGAGAGTCAGGGTATTAAAGTAATAATTTCTGTTCCAAACGGAGAAGAAATCGCTAAAAAGACAGATAATCCACGCCTTGGGATTCTAGGGGGTATCTCGATACTTGGTACCACGGGCATTGTGCTGCCTTATTCTACCGCATCGTTTGCTGCTTCAATAAGGCAAGGCCTTGATGTCGCCACAGCTATGGGTGCAGATACGGTACTCCTAACCACAGGGGGCAGGAGTGAAGACTTTGCCAAAGCTCTCTACAATTTGCCGGATCACTGCTTTATTCAGATGGGTGATTTTGCGGGTTACTCGATAAGGCAATGTGCTAATAGAACGATGCTAAAACGAGCCATCATTGCAGGCTTTATTGGTAAGCTCACAAAAATGGCAATGGGTATCAAGCAAACCCATGTGGCTGGCTCTCATGTAGATATGGAGTTTATGGCAGGACTTGCGGTTGAATGTAGAGCTCCACCCAATGTCATAGAAGAGATCCGCTCTGCGAATACTGCAAGACATGTTTCAGAGCTAATAAAGCAAAACAAAATTATGAACTACTATGACCATGTTTGTAAAAGGGTATATGAGCAAATGAATGAACATGCAAAAACCCAATTGCGTATTGAGGTCATATTGTTTGAATTTGATGGTACGGTAATCGGCAGATATCCAAAAGATACTAACAATATCTAGTGGTCAGTCATCTCCGACTCCCAAATCGTTCCCCTGGAGATACCCGGGATGTGGCGCCCGCAGACTTGATATCTATTTAGATCATTTGTTGTCCCGCTATACGAGAGGCTGTAATGGAGAAATATTGTGCTTTCTTTATTGCTTTGCTACAAATAGAATCCGCACCAAAAGTCGCACCAACATTATTTCTAATATATTTGCGCGCATGCCTTGCACTTTATGTCACAACTTGCGTTATAGTCTTTTTCTTTGAAGCAAATGATATACCAAGAGCAATCAGATAGACTAGCGCTCCAAGTATCATTGCGAAAGATGAACCGTACATAATCCCAAGTGCAATAGCTAGCACTGCTCCCAATACAGAGAATGCACCATTAATGGCCCACATCCATGGTATAAAGTCAGGTCTATGAACCTTCAGCAAACGCATGCCCGTAGGAAGAGGCATCCCCATAAGAAATCCGATGGGAGCCAAGATGCCGACGCTTACTGCAGCCTTGATCTCAAGTGGTTCCGCGAGGGCTGAATAAATGATTGACGGGACCAAGAAGACGTATAACATCCCAAGCCCTGCGATGCCCCCTATTACAAAGACCAAATTTCTCATATTGTTCTTTGCGATTCTCGAGCTAACTAGACTGCCCCCTCCACTTGATATAAGAATAGTGAACAACAAAAGCGCAAAGGTCATAGTGGGATTGCCCATCAAAAGGATCAACTTTTGAAGGAGGGCTAGCTCTATCAGTATAAAGCCTACTCCAAGAGCTGCAAAATAAGGTATGACGGTTGCAATTCCAATTTCGCTTCTTTTTGTGTTAATATGTCCCTCCTCTTGATGGCCCGCTGCTACCGCTTTAATTCTCCTGATCCATACAAAAGGAATCAACACAAAAATCGCAACTATTCCAATGCTCGCATATAGCAATATTTCGACAGCCGGGGGTAACGGTTTTTCAAATGATAAGAAATATGGGTTGTCATCGGTCACGGGATACACTTTTGTAGCGAACTGACCATAAAATTGATCGAGCGTAATATCCCCGCTAAGAAGTGCAGTGTACGGCTCACGCATTACCTGACCCGGAACAAGGATAGGCTTGTAGTCATATTGAGAGAAGGATTGTGAGAGAAAACTTATTTCTTCGTCGGTGAACGGAGTTTTTGAAAATACTACCATTGTTACACTTGGGTCTTGTGTGTATGAATCAGATGTTACCATTATAAGATGCCTATGAAGCTGGTCTTGAGGTATACCATTTTGCTCAAGTAATTCTGCATAGGTACTGATAAATCTAGGAGCATCGATCAACCACCTAACTGTAACTATCTTGCCTCTTTCACTTAGATGATCGTAATATTGTTGGAATCCTTCCAATGTATACAGGAAGTTTTCAGAAACGCTGAGGCCGCCAGAAGAGACCGATGCCCAAGTGTCTACGAATGGAACATAGATAATATCATATTTCTCAGAGGAACGAGTGATGAAGCTTCGGCCCTCATCGACGTATGATCTAACATATTGATGAGAATAAACATTTCCTGCTCTATCGCCATAGCTTTTGACAGTCTCATAGATTATGGGATTTATCTCCACTGACGTAACATCTTTGCTACCGCTTACCAAAGACGCAACCACGTCTCTGCCGCCACCAGATCCTATTACAAGAACTTTTGGATCTTGCATCATTTTGAAAGGAAGGTATTGCATCCATGTAGAAAGTTCCTGTCTGCTCTCTGTGTTGCCATCCCAAGATATTATGTTGGTTCCAGCGCCCCCATCGATAAACACCTTTGCTACAAGTCCTTCACTCCCTCCTCCTCCTTCAACTACGTCTATTCGAGAAAATGAATTCCACTCTGTCTTGATTATTTTTGATCCAGGATGCTCCCGCAAATAAATCGGCAAGTCCTTCTGAGCTGTTGGATCCGTCGGAATTGCAAAGATCTGCGTAGCATGATTTAGCAAAATAAGTGATATAGCAAATCCTACAAAGATTACACTTGCTATTGTCTTCCTGGTATTCCTTGTGATCCTCGCGAATAGAGTCGAACTAACTGCAGCTATTAAGCCAACTATAAGAGTTGAGCCCTCACCCCCCGTAAGAACTAAAAATAAGACTACAAGAAGCGCACCAACAGAGGCGCCAATTAAATCTGCGGCGTATAGTCTTCCAGCAACAGAGGCAAATGCATTGAATGCGGCAGATATTATAATGCCGATTAGAAAGAACGGCACGGAGAATAGCACCATATAAAGCGGTAGATAGATAACCTGTGACGCAAGTGCATGCATGACGAAAAGAGTTATCGGAATAAAGATAGTTATGCCCCACGCTGAGTATATAGTTAGATTCTCTGCCCACTTACCCTTTAGCTTCGTCACCCGGTGCTGCACGACCAAACCTGACGCTCCAAGGCCAACAAGGGCAACGGAGACCGCGACAAACGCAAAATGATACCATATGGCTGCTGAGAATATTCTTGTGATGGATACTTCAAGTACTAGGCCGGATAGAGCTATCAGAAATATCCCAGCGAACAACAGCTTGCGGTTTACTAAAGCCTGTACCGATTGCCGACTTGCCATGGCTTTGTTCCTTAGCTCATCCTTTCTCTTAGTTTTAAAAATGTTATGAAAGTAGATTATTGAGTCTTATTGTCACTTCGCTTCCCTCATAGTTCTCTATCATGCTTGTGTAGGGATATAGTCCTAAGTCAAAATTTGTGACCTTACCTTTGAATGTTGCAACTGCGGTTGTATTGCGCTGAAGTTCCTGTAGCAATTGGTTGTTTTCGTTTCCCATGTCTAGCTTGAACCTAGGATCATCTATTAGAAGAACTCTATTTCTAGAGGTATCGACGGGAAAGTACATCAGATCTCGGTAGTCTGACAATATATTATCCTCACGGAACACGTATTTGAATATCCACGAAAAAATAGGGTTTGAAATCACAGTTAGATTCCCGCTACCTTCACGTTCGCCTCTTTCTAGATAGACAGCAGCATATGCAGCAGATTCAAGTTGAGCGGATGTAACATTTGTAGCAATGAGCAAAGTGGTACTAACAAGTCCGAAAGCAATAATTGATGAAAGTACTACACCAGTAAACACCTTTTGAGTAATTTTTTTACTCCTTTCAATTATATCGAATATCAATTTTGCCGCTCCTACGCATAGTGCTGGCAATATTGGGATCCAATAAAAGAAATTGGTATATCCCATAAAACCGAGGAATGCTATAAAGGGAAGAGTCCATAACAGAATGACCAAATCTCTTCTTATGAGGGAATAGACAAGGCCAGCAAATCCAACGACAAAAATGAAAGGATCAATAATAGCCAAAAGGAACACAATCCAAGGAAGTCCTGCATTTTCTCTATTTATTTGCCAGAGCACGTCAGTGGTCCAAGAGTTAAAGGCACCCACAACTAGGCTCTGAGCTGGCCAAAGCAAAGGGATAGCAATCACAGGAATGAACCATATTAAAAGGGGCTTGAGTCTTCTGCCATTCTGACGGTATATGAGAAAAGCGACAAAAGGTATTACAGTAAAGGCAGGAATTTTTGTAAAAATAGCTGTGCCGAGTAATAGCCCGGATATAAGAATTAGGATATTATTTTTGATATTGTCCCTGCTGTCACCTCTATGTGCTTTTGAGGTCATAGTATGAACGGCTATCAATATTGAAGATAATAGAAATGGGAGAAGAATAGAATCTAACAGTATCATTCTAGTGAACCACGTTGTTGGCATTACTGCGAAAAGAACGGAAGCAAGAAGTGCAACATTTCGATTATAGAGACGCTCTGAAATTTTGTAAATGAGAAAGGTATCAATTATAGCCAATATTCCCATTAGGATCCTGGGAACTTCATAGAGTAGTGTGATTGAAGTGAGATCTGGAGAAGCACTTAGGGATTCTGGATAGCCAATAGCCATGAGCATTCCCCCAAGAAAGATCTGTCCAAAGAATGGGTGATCATAATAATATGCCTCTTGCGGACCAAGACCTTCCATGACGTGCATTGCCCTTCGCATATACACTCCCTCATCGTAGAAAAGGTTAGGAAAGCCTGCAGGGTTCCACAGGTGTGTATAAGCCGATAATACTAAGGGTATTAGGGTAAGTAATATTGACACAGAGTATGCCTGCCGGGAGAAAAGACCCAACCTCCTTCTGATCACAAGAACACGACTATTATCGTTTTCTCGTATGCAAAAGAATATTTTCCCTTTTAATTCCTGGTATTATTGCCTTATGGTTACAAAAATGGCTATTGTCGCCATCACAAGGCATGGCATAGAAATAGCAAGAAGAATAAAACAAAAAATGGAAGAGGCTGAAATATACGTGCCTGCAAAGCACAACGATGGTGGCAATGACATTGTATGGTTCACTGAACAAAGTACGGAGCTTGTAGGAAAAGTCTTCAAGGATTATGATGCCTTGATCTGCATATTTTCTCTTGGAGCGGTCATCAGAATGCTGGCTCCCCATCTCCGAGATAAAAAAAGCGATCCTGCTGTGCTTGTTATCGATGATAGAGCAAATAACGTCATAAGCACACTCTCAGGACACCTGGGAGGAGCAAACGCCCTTACAAGATTGGTAGCATCCTTCCTTGATGCGAAACCCATAATCACGACAGCAGCGGATGTAAATGAAACCATCGCAGTTGACCTAGTAGGCAGGGAATTTGGTTGGGCTATTGATAATTCTGAGAATGTAACTAGGGTGAGCGCATTCATGGTGAATGAAGAAAGAGTTGCGATATACCAAGACGCGGGCCAGAGGAATTGGTGGCAGGGAAAACTTCCAAGGAATGTTACCGTCGTTGATAGCATTGAAAAAATAAAATCTCAAGAATACAAGGCGGCATTAATAATTTCAGACAGATTGCTAACAGACGAGGCACTGATAAGTAAATCCGTTATTTATCGGCCCAAGACGCTAGTGGTGGGAGTAGGATTACACTGGGACACAAACAAAGAGACGATCGAGTCAGGAATAAGTAATGTTTTAAAAGAAAATGGTCTGTCCCTTCAAAGCATTAGAAATATTGCATCAATAAATCGCAAAGCACAAATAAAAGGCCTTGAAGAATTCTCCAAACAGTACAACATACCAGCGGAAATCTATGAGAAAGACGAACTTGCATCAGTGGATGTGCCTAACCCCTCCTCAACAGTTCAAAAATTTGAAGGAACACCAAGTGTATCGGAAGCAGCATCGCTTCTCAGCTCGAAAGGTAAGCTTATAGTTCCAAAGCAAAAGCTTCCACCTAACCTCACAATTGCCGTTTCACGTATCTCTTTTTAAAACCGAGGCTGACAAGCTTCGTACATTACTTTGCCGCTTTTACAGAATAAACATGCAGCGCATATTACAATTTGACCATTATGTCGCAACCATTACGACGATGGGAACGTGTTATCAACAAGAATGTATATTCAAAGGACTAGATTGATATTGAAAATATCAATTCTGAATCTGGCGTTGCGTTCACAGTCATAGAAGGTGTCAGCCGGGAATACAGTATACCAAAGTCCGCAGTAAAAGCTCTTGATGAGCTCTAGACGGATCAGAACTTTTGCTTTCGATATCTTTTCTGAAGTATTCTGTATGTTATTTTCCCTCTTTTTTTCTCAGCTATAACTTCAAAAAGTAGTTCCTGTTGTATGGGCTCCTTGAACAAGTAGATAGCAAAAGCAGATAACCATAGTAAAATTGAATGCTGCATATATCGCAACCAACTAACTGCAATGAATATATGAAATTGAGATAACATCAATTCTTAAAAAATATTAAAAAACTCGTTGTGTTTGCAGATGGTCGTGGTGCTGCAGCAATTCTAAATGGTGAAAGCTATTTTAGCCTGCCAAAACATCTCTGCAGACATACAGATTTGAAAAAAAAGGCACTTTTGATAGTAGATAGAGGAAGTAGAGAGCCTGATGTGAGACAGGAGCTGGAACAGATCTGCCTGATGGCCAAACAAAGGACAGGGTATGACTATGTCGACTACTCTTTCCTCGAGGTGTTGCCTCCATTTATATCTGAAGGGATCAATGATTGTATAGCTGCTGGGGCAAGCTCTATCACAGTAATGCCTTATTTTCTGTATCCTGGAATGAAACTTAAAGATACCGTCAAGCAAAGCGCCAAGATAAGCAAAGACAAGAACTTGAAGCTTGCCATAACTAAGGCACTATGTTATCATCCATTGATGTTGCAACTAATTCTGGATAGAATTAACGAAGTCAAAGACCGAAATTGCATTAGTGAACATAACAGGGATTGTGATGTGGTTTTGATAGGTCACGGTAGTAGTGACAAGAATGCTCATGACGCCTTTGTTCATTCAGCAAATGCTATCAAGCCTTATTATCGGAATGTGGAATATTGCTTTCTTGAGCTTGATAAGCCAAATATTCAGGAGGGCATACGGCAGGCCATTGCAGCTAAACCACAATCGTTATTGGTTGTGCCGTACTTTTTACACAGAGGAGCTCACATCAAGAGGGATGTGATTGAGGATCTGAATGCAGCGCTTGACAGATATAACTTCAAAAATGCCTACGTGGCTCGTCACCTGGGTATTGATGAAAAGCTAGTCGATATCATTGTAGAGAGGGTAAGAGAGGTGGAGAGTAGGCTTGGCATCTAGCGGCGATAAGCTTGAATCGCATGCCCCCAATCAGTACAGCGGAACTGCTAGAAACAGGGCCATGTCAGATAGGGCTTTTGATATAGAGAGAAGAAGTTTTGATATCATTGAGTCAGAAATAGGTAGTCACTCGTACAACGAATATCAATGGGTCATAGTAAGGCGCGTGATACATGCGACTGCTGATTTTGACTTTGCAAAAAGTGGTAAGATACTCTTCCATAGAAGAGCTATCGAGTCTGCTTTCAATGCATTTCAGAAGAGATGTACCGTTGTCACTGATGTTGACATGGTCCTGGCCGCTATAAACAAGAAATCAATTACGGACCTAGGACTAAAGGCAGTATGTTATATTTCAGATTCTATCGTAGCGGAACAAGCGCGCAAGCTAAGCAAGACAAGATCAGAGACCGCTATGCGGTGTGCTGTTAATGATATGGATGGGGGCATCGTTGCGATAGGTAATGCTCCAACGGCTCTATATGAAGTCATTAAAATGATCAAAGAAGGAATTACAAAACCTGCCTTAGTGGTTGGGATACCAGTAGGCTTTGTATCTGCAACAGAATCAAAAGAAGAACTTGCGAAAATGGACGATGTGCCCTTTATCACTAACTGCGGGAGGAAGGGGGGAAGCCCTGTGGTCTCGTCGATAATGAATGCGCTTATGCTACTATATATGAGCAAAAAGTCATCTATGTGAGAATTTCGCAGAAGAAAGCACGATCCGATCGGACAGTTTTTTGTTGATAAAGTGCAAATGCATGTATGCTGCCAGACTATTGTCATCGATGATAAATCCATCCTGATTGTCGGCGATTCCCTTTCCCTTTTTCATAGAATAGGCAAAGCGGGAATCCTTTGCTATATTTTCTATTGAAGAATAATGGAATTCATGACCTCTCAGGTGTGTATTGCCAAATATCGAGCCCGTGCTATGGGCGTCAGTATAATTTAGGGTAAGCCTCCCTGTCATTACAGTGTCTGCATCTACGATCCCTGCCATCTTTCGTGCCTTTCTTTCTCCTCTGTAACCGCTTATTGAACGTGTTAGGTACATCAAACCTCCACACTCGGCATATACTGGCATACCTTCGTTCACTGCTCTTCGTATTGAGCTGACCATAGATTTGTTCTTCTCAAGCTTATCTGCAAGCACCTCTGGAAAGCCTCCTCCGAGCATCAGTCCATGAACACCATATGGTATCTTCTCATCTTTGACTGGACTAAAAAAAACAAGCTTCGCTCCACTCCTTTTTAGGGCAACTAGGTTATCTGCGTAATAGAAATTGAACGATTCATCCAATGCCACAGCTATCCTAACTTTAGCGGGCCCCTCGTGGGTATAATGAGCCTCGGGTAGCGAGGTTGAGCTGCATGCGCTCAACACTCTATCGAGGTCTATCGATTGTGCAATATGTCTAGCTGTACGAGATATTGTCTGATTTTTAGCGGCTCTCAATTCTAATGCAGGTACCAGCCCAAGGTGGCGCTCTTGCATTTCGATCTGAGAATTTCGAGAGAGGATTCCTATCACCGGCACCTTGACTGCGCCAGCTAGAGCATCAGTGATATATTTGGCATGTCTTTCTCCAGCAACTTTGTTTAGGATAAGAGCTCTTATCCGCACTTGTCTGTCAAAATGCAAAAATCCAAGTATAATTGCAGCTATAGATCTTGCACCCTTGCTCGCATCGACTACTAGCACTATTGGTGCATCTAGAATTTTGGCTACGTGTGCTGTGCTAGCATAGTCGCTCTTACCCGATACTCCATCATACAATCCCATTACTCCCTCAATTACTGCAACATCCGTGTCTTGGCATGCTGAGGCAAAACACTCAATCACTCCTTTCTTTCCCATCATCCACACGTCAAGGTTACGCGACTTCCTATTTGTTATCAGGCTATGATAAGAAGGATCAATAAAGTCAGGACCGACCTTAAAGGGTTGGACTCGCAAACCTCTTTTTTTGAGACCATACATAATCCCCAGAGCAACTGATGTTTTACCAACTCCGCTTGTAATTCCTGCTACGACAATACGGGATAATTGCATTGACAGTAGTTAGGTAAGTTCTAATTTTAATCATAATGTCGATATGTAAGGGATGGCCCTTTACGCGCTTTATAGTGGCCAGAATATATCATTCAAAGCTTGTGCCGACAGAACTCATTGTATATATTAGAATAAAATAATCCTTGACCAAGTTGTTACATTAGATATCATCATAAACAAAGCTTGTCTTGGTATATGCTAGATTCGTTTTTATCTTTAAGGAATCAACCATTTGCCAAAACATGCCAGAAAAGGGGATCATAATAGTCTATACAGGCAAAGGCAAAGGAAAAACAACTGCTGCGCTGGGGATCGTATTGCGTGCAGTAGGACACGGGTACAAGGTCGGCATGATTCAGTTCATCAAAGGAGAATGGTATTATGGTGAGCTTACAAGTTCGAAGAGACTTGAGCCTGAGTTTGAATTGATAGCCGCGGGTAGAGGCTTCGTGGGCATCGTAGATGACGACCATCCAATAGAGGATCATCAAAAAGCAGCAAAGGATGCAATTGAAGTAGCAAAACAAAAAATAGCTTCAGGCAATTACGATATTATGATATTGGACGAAATAAATTATGCTGCTAAACTTAACTTGGTATCACAGCAAGACATTTTGGATATTATAGCTGCAAAGCCGGAAAAGACTAGCCTAGTCTTAACCGGAAACTATGTTCCTGAAGCGATCATGGCAGCAGCAGATTTAGTCACAGAAATGAGGGAGATCAAACATCCGTATCAAAGGGGCATAAAGGCGAAGAAAGGAATTGACTTTTAGAATTTGATAGTATTATTTCATTAGCCTAAGCAAACAAAAAAAGCAAAATAACAAACCATCAGGCTTTTAGAAGCAAACATCAGTCGAATCCTTAATGATGCGACAGGGTTCTTGCGAGATCACACATGGTCGACTCAATAGATAATTTTTTCTGCTGAAATATGATCGCGCTTTGTTGTCATATAGATTTATATAACTTTATACAATGCTCGATTAAAAAATGAGATAGTACCTTAATCCCTTTTCCAGAGGAAAGGAAGAGGAATACTAAAGGCTCGCCTCTATGTGTTTATGGTTTTTAACACAAAAATGATAATAAATAGACAGACTGGTTGTTTATAAAATGGCCAAAAGTATTCTGTAATTGTGCCCATCGACAATAGCGCATTGCATATGAATAGTTAAAACAAATCTTAAAGTATAGCCTGTGCTCCGTGTGTATATTAATTAAAATATGACCACGACCGACGAGATACAGAGGCTGCCAGAGGAGGGGGAAATCATAATTGCCACGGTCAGAGAGGTGACTGGACACGGGGTATATGTGACGTTAGATGAGTACAATAACATGACCGGCTTTCTTCATATTTCCGAGATTGCAACGGGCTGGATTAGAAACATTGAGCGATATGTCCGGCCAAAGCAGAAGGCAGTTTTAAAAGTAATTAGGGTTAACAAGCTAAGGGGCGAAGTAGACACTTCCCTCAAGCAGGTTGCAGGAGAGGAACGCAAGTCCAAACTTATAGAGATAAAAAAAAGCGATAAGGCAGCAACACTCTTAGACTTTGTTCAATCGAAACTCGAATTGACAGATCAGCAGGTTCAAGAAGTAGAGGACAAGCTGCTTCAAAAGTATGACTACGTATATGATGCTTTTGAAGCCGTATCTCGGAAGGGGCTAGACGCCGTCCAGAATATTGAGCTTTCCCAGGAGATAAAGATTGCAATAGAAGAAGCCAGCAAGAGGATCGCGATCCCGCTTGTGGAAATAAATGGGATAATGGAAATAACTCTAAAAAAGCCAGATGGAATTGAAATAATCAAAAATACGCTTGCTATAGCGGAGGGCAATAAGGGAGGTGCAAGTAGCGCCATAACATACATTGGAGCTCCTCGCTACAGGATCATGGTCAAAGCTGAAAATTTCAAAATTGCAGAAAAATTTCTGAACAATTCAGTTGAAAAAACTCGAGTCAACATTGAAAAGCAGCACGGTACGTTTAATTTTGTGCGTCTGGAATCAAGAAAATCTCACACCCTTCAACTGGCGTAGAATGGTATATGAAACATCTCGTAAGAAAGTGTCCTTCCTGTAATACATACACACTCAAGCATCAGTGTCCAAAATGCAATTCTACCACCATAGACCCGCATCCGCCCAAGTACTCACCTGATGACAAGTATGTTCGCTATAGGATAGCGGACAGGTATATGTAAAAATGCAAATGCTGAAGAATTATAAAGAAACCAGGAACAATTCAATTTAGATGAACTTTGCAATAGTAGGTGCCGGAGTAGCTGGCAGTTATCTTGGCAATATGCTCCAAAAACGAGGTCACAGCGTAGAGGTATTTGAAGCCTCTAAAAAAGATCATCACTGGCCGGTCTGCGCTTGGGGGGCGTCTAGGTACATGCTTGAGAGATTCTCGAACCAAGCTGGACTTGATTTTGCCAATTACATTTTTCATGTTGGAAAAAGGCTCAAGATAGAGCTGCCCAACAACAATGAAGAAGTTCTTGATTTGAAAGGGCTGGTGACGTATAATAAACACAGTTGGGAGACAGATCTGCTAAAAAATGTTAAAGTAACATACGGCACAAGGATGACCCGAGAAACATTTGCATTTGACAAATATGATTATGTAATCGATTGTACGGGCCTGCATCGTTCGCTTTTGCCAAAGTCAGGTGAAGACTTCTTGATACCAGCTTATGAATATCTCCTTGACAATGTAAAGGGGGCAGACGATTTCATTGTCATCGGTTATAAAGGCGCGAAGGGATATTTCTGGTATTTTCCTTTAGATGGTGGTCGGGGCTACATGGGTGCAGGTGATATTGAGAAAAAATACTATGGGATCGATACCTTTTTCAAGCTACATCCTGAAGCCAAGGTCATTAAAAAGATAGGTAGACCGATTAGGCTTTCACCACCAAAGCGTATGGAGCCTTTCTTTGATGAGAACGTGATAGGAGTAGGGGAGTCAATTGGCTGTGTGTTCCCGATGCTAGGTGAAGGGATAATTCCATCACTAATCTGTTGCGATCTATTTTTAGATGTAGTTGATAGAAGTAAGGATAAATTTGACTTCAATCAATATAGAAGGAAGGTGCTTAACACATTTGACTACTATGACGATGTTTACAGAATTGTAAGACTCAAAATGGATGGCAAGTTAAGGACTGTTCGACACATTAATCTGATGATGAGCATGTATCGAAACATGAAGAAACAGGAAAAGCGTTTCGGGTTTGAGATCAGCCTCGAAAAGATGACTCGTCTTGTGAACGCCTTATAAAAAGGCCGATTAATAATTTGCTTGCACTGATTTTTGTAACCCCTCATCATCTGATACGGTATGATCTAATCAAATGCTGTATTTCTAAAGTTGTCTATTTTCAAGAACAGTGAGATATGATGACGATTGTATTTCCGCCACATGTCTTCTTCCATCACTCCATTATCTCTGTAATGGTGAAGTTTTACGAAATTGTGTCTTAAAGATGAGAAGGTTTATCACTCCTCTGAGGTCCTATCACCTTTGCTGCAAGTTCCTAATTGAAGGGATACTACCTTTTGACCAAGGTATAACAAGGATCTGCAGACATTTTAGATGACAGAAAAGTGAAATAAAGACAAAAGCACACGCACACGGAAAGGTCGCCCTCATATTAAATCATATATTATTAGTCGACCAGTATTTCATGCTAGACTATCAGGCAACCTAATTACGGACCTGCAACTTCCTTTCAAAAGAAAAAGATCAGCCATATCGTTTTTCAAGATCTCTAAAGTGATCAAGATCCATAAATTCGTTAAAGTCCTTGAACGTTACCATAATATTGCGAGCTTCTTTAGTTGCGCCTGTATTTTTCAACTCTGTGAGTACTTTTCTCATAGCAAATGTAGCACTGTAAAGAGCAGACAGAGGGAAAACCGCTATTCTGTAACCGATTTGCAGAAGCTCACTTGCAGAGAGGTTTGGAGTTACCCCGTCTTCTATCATATTTGCAACAAGAGGTGCATCTATTTCGTTGGCGACCTTTTTTAATTCTTCAACTGAGCGGGGTGCTTCTACGAAAATAACATCAGCTCCAGCCTTTCTGTATGCTTTGCCACGCTCGATTGCTTCCTCCAGTCCTATTGGTGCACGAGCATCAGTCCTTGCGACAATAATAAAGTCCTTACTGCGTCTTGCTTCAATCGCTGCTTTGAGCTTAGGTATGTATGCATCTTTAGGTATCACATCTTTTCCAATCATATGGCCGCATCTCTTCGGCCAGACTTGATCTTCGAGAAAGATGCCTGCCGCGCCTATGCTTTCAAGGTCTCTAACAAGCCGCCAGACGTTGAGAGGATTGCCATACCCAGTGTCTGCATCAACTAGGACGGGGACCCTCACGGCTCGAATTATCCTCATGGCATTATCAACAGTTTCGCCGGAATTTAGCAATCCAAAGTCCGGCATTCCAAGGAGAGCCGCCGAGGATCCATATCCCGTCTGAAACATCGCCTCAAAGCCAGCATGCTCTGCTATTTTGGCACTCAGAGCGTCAAAAACTCCTGGAAGCACAATTATTTTGTTCTTGTCTTCAAGCTGCTCCCTTAAAGAACCTGATGTTTTATTATGCATCGACGAAGAATGAAATGAAGAGAATGTAATATTAGCTTTCTACTGGCCACCCACCGGGTGTTAGCAATTCTACAAGATTGCCAGCTGGATCACGAAAGTAAATTGATTTTGCGTGGGTATCCCAGTTAACTTCATTTTCTATAGTAATATTGTTGTTTACTAAAAGCTGCTTGCTTTTATGGTACTCTTGCTCATCTATCTCCATAGCAAAATGTATGCTTGACGGTGGAGTCAGCGCACCGTGCGCAGGTAGGGATCCGTTATTGGCACTAGTTCGCACAGGATCGAATATTAGGAGCATACTCTTTCCAGCCTTTAAGAAAATCAGCTTATCTCGTTCCTCTTGAATAACAGACAAACCAAGAATTCCTGCGTAAAAATTTTTCATGCTCTCAAGATCTGATGAATAGATGCAAGTTTCAACGACTTTATTTATTTTTATCATGACTGTTCCTGTTGCATTTCTGAGTCAACGGGAACCACGTCGTAGTTACCGTCATGATACTTCACAACGAATAACTGGCATCCTCTGCATTCATATTGTTTAACAGGTGGGTCATGTAGCACAGAACCATTAAGCCACACCATAATTGCGCCGCAGTTAGGACAGTTCATCATATCGGCTTGTGCGTTAGTTTAAGGGTCAAGAGTTAATATGTCTTATTGAGAGTTTGATTATTCTAACCTAGCAAAGCCTATCAGTGCATATTATGCGATATATGTAAGAAACAAGTGCTGTTTACTTGATTCCTCACTTTTATCTTTGTGGTAACCCTACCGCTCCTCAAACCTAAATGAATAAGGAAAAAATGAAATATTCTGCTTCTATTCGATATGTAATTTCTGATATTTTCAGTATAAATTCCTGTTGTATTCCCACAATCCACATCAAAGAGAGTATCATGATTAGACGCGTTCTTCCATTACCGAAAGCAAAGGATAAAATGCTACGTGAAGACGTTGAATTTTTTAGTCCCTACTGACAAGATAGGCCAGGATTGATATCGGTTATCGAAGGTGCTGAGCTCGTCCGTTTGGCCAGAACTGCAGTTGAGAAATTCCTGCATGAATCAGTCATAATTAAACCAGGAAGGGAGGTCCCAGACAAGGCAGGCGTTTTTGTAACGCTGAACTATATAACTCGAAGCGGAATGGAACATTTGCGCGGTTGTATTGGATTTCCCCTTCCCGAAAAAATGCTCTACCAAGGAGTAATAGAGGCAGCTATATCAGCGGCAACAGAAGACCCTCGCTTCCCGCCCTTAGACTCGGAGGATCTTAACAATATCATTTTTGAGGTCAGCGTACTTACTCCTCCCCAACAAATTAGAGTTAACAACATAGCAGACTATCAGAAGGAGATAGAGATAGGAAGAGATGGGTTAATACTGCGCTGGCGATTTGGTTCAGGGTTACTCCTACCACAGGTGCCAATCGAATTAAAGTGGGATATTGAGGAGTATCTCGCCAATATATGCTACAAAGCAGGAGCGCCACCCGATGTGTGGCTAGATCCTGATACAGCACTATACAAATTTCAAGCAACAGTGTTCAAAGAGGTCGAACCGAGAGGCCAGATCATAAGAGTTGAACTATGACAACAATATATAATGAATAATGATATTCTGCTCGTTGTCATCACTAGCATACTTGGCACCGTATGGTGTTGGCCTTGGGCACGCAAGTCGTCTGGTTATGGTGGCCGACCATCTTACTAGAAATGGCATAAATATACAGTTCTCATCATATGGCGAAGCAGCAAGGTATATTTCCCTAAGGGGATACAAGTGTGCGACTGTTCCACCTGTAGAGTTTGCTTGGAGCATGGAAGGCGGATTCTCTGTCAAAGACAGCATAGCAAATATACCTCTCTGGTTTGCGAATTTTTCCAGACAGGTTAACCAAGAAACTCGTAACATGCTTGAATTCAATCCAGATGTCGTGATATCGGACAGCCGGCTGTCGCCGCTTATGGCAGCTAGATTGCTCAAGGTTCCCGCGATCATCATTCTAAACCAGATTAAGCTTTTGCTGTCACCAAGACTGCATGATATTGCAGTGTCACGCATATTTGAAGACGTCGTAGGCGAATTTTTGGGATCATTATGGGCGATGGCTGAGAGACTGTTAGTGCCAGATCTTCCACCGCCTTACACACTTTCTGCTCACAATATATGGGATGTAGGCTCAGCATCGCGAAAGGTGGAGTACATCGGTTTTGCTTCGCCGAGGCCCACAGTGAACGAAGATCAAGTTACAAAGGTAGTCAATAATCTCGGCTTCGACAAGAGTCGGCCGCTAGTTTTTGTGCATGTAAGCGGTCCGATCCAGACACGACCGGCTCTCGTCCATACTGCAGTCGAATCCGCAAAAAAACTGGATTCAAAGATGCAATTTGTCATCTCAGCAGGGAACCCTGGTGGCAAAAGTGACCCGATAAGGATCGGAAAATTAGGCTGGTTCTATGAATGGTGTCCTGTTAGAGATGAAATTTTTGCTGCCAGCGACCTCCTAGTGTTAAGAGGCGGTCATGTTGCGCTGTCCCAGGCCATTCAATTTGGAAAACCTGTCGTTACGGTGCCTATCGAGAATCATGGAGAGCAATTGGGGAATTCCGCCAAGTTTTCCGAGCTAGGAGCAGGGATTATGCTCCATCCAAAGCAGTTGAGACCGCAACAGCTTGCCGAAGCTATGGAAAAAGTACTCGGGAATCCGCATTATGACAAGAAAGCCTGTGAACTTCAAAGATTAGCTGAATCGCTAAATGGAATCGATAATGTCGTGAAAATAATTAGGTCCTACCTCTAATTCTAGCATCTTTATCTGTCTAATTGCTGACCGTGCTTCAGACTCAATAGCATTACTATACTTTTGTAGCTTGTCTTTGGTAATTTTTGTAGCCGAAATGCTCAAGTCTATTCCAGCGTCTTTTGCATAACTGTCAAGCTCGCTTGATAGAGATATCATTGGTGTAATAGGGATCTTACCTGCAAAAACAGCGTCTTGAATGATAGATTCGATTAACCAGATTGGATGAACCGCGGCGGTTATTGGAAAAGTGATAATTTTGCCCTGACACTGTATTAGAATCTTTGAGACAATCTTCTCTTTTAACAAAGCAGAAAGGATCCCTTTTGCAGGTAATTTGACGGCTGTTGCAAAGATTATTTGTTTTTTCCTGCCTGTTCTTATGGCGAAGAGCTGCGCAAGTCTGGCGTTGATTTTAAGATCACTATCGTCAGCATAAGGCAATACAATACTAGCACAATCAAAGCCTGCCTTAGCTGCCATCAGACATGAGAGAAAGGATAGAGAACTATGGATGCTACCCACAGCTTTGCCTTGGGAGCCTGCGATGAGTCCACCAGCGGCTCCGATTATTTTGATGCAGACATATGCAGAATCCTTGCCTACTACTGTCAAAATAAGTCGGCTTGCTTCCGCCTCGGTCTTTGCAGGCAAGGCATCCATTGATGTTAATCTTTCGGCAAGCGAGCCAGTGCATGCAAACTCTATATCTCTACTCCGGTAAGAAAAATTGGCAAAATCTGATATAGTGACTTTTACATAGAATTTGTCACCCGGTATGATGATCCTGCTGCCAACTTCAACTATAGCGGCCGATAGCTCAGAGAAGTTACTTGACACTTTCGTTGCTATTGCAACTCTCTCAATCCCGAACATCTTTGAAAGGTCGGTGGCAAGCTCAATGACATCGCTCGTCTCACATAGAATGTAATTCCCTTCTATACTGATACTGGTGATTCTTTTCTTGTGAAGTTTCTGGATAGCCTTAGCTAGTATCTGTGGGTGGGTAAACACCGATGGAAAGACAATAACTATGTTCAAACGTAGATAAGGAGATGTACTTGATAATTAAGAATACTATTATAAATAAAATAATATAAAGGGGATGCTTCCCCAGCGATCTTCTACCAGTGATGCTTCTCGTCTGGAATCAAGCCTATCTGTTCGCGCTCAAAGTACCTTTCCAGCTCTTGTGCCCACTTTTCTTTCGCTGCGCCACCACCAAGTCCCTTTCTTCTTAGCCAGAAGGCGATGACCCCTAAGAGGAACACTGCGAACAGCATGGTTCCGAATATGTATACCATGACGTCATAGAACAGCGGGTCGTACGCCGGACCTATCTGCGCAAATAGTTGTTGATACAACATTAACTCTATGCAAAAAATTCCGAATATATATATTTGTCGGTTTGTCGCAAGCTAAGCCTAGGTGTAAAAAGTTTGTTATTTATATTTGTACAAAATTAAGAATAAAGGACTTTACGAGCTTCTCGTAAGAGCTACTTAGCACAATAATAGTTGAGCACGTAACATTTGAAATAAAACAAAAAGAGAGATAGATTAGGTCTTGACTGGTCTTGCGCCTCTGCCCTTGAAGAAGAATGCTGCGGCAACGCCCCCAAAGATGGCAGCTAGAACGCCAATAAACACTGTCATTTGGCCTGATTCAGTTGACAACATAGGTGTCCCAGAACCAGTAGCTGGGTTTTCCTGTGCAGCTGTAAGTCTTTTTTTGGCCAGAATAGTTACGTCACTACAATTCTCGCGCAGAACTCCGAGCTGCTCACATTCTCGTAGTTGTTCTGGTGAGGCGGTTCCTGTGCTACCGCCGGTACCTCCGTACTGTGCATAGGCTACACTCATTGTAGAAGTCAATACTGCTAACGCAGCTAGAGCCGCTATTATCGGCTTATTCATATTACATAAGCTGATCGAATTCTAATATATATCCTTTTATGTTAAGT
>DATAAU010000035.1:0-8035 GCA_036259955.1 Nitrososphaera sp.
GATATGTTAGTTCTTAGAGAATCGATATTTGTATTATGTTTTGTTCTGATCCCAGCGGCTTATGACCCAGAGCTCCACACAGCAGCTAGTGACCAACAACACCATATGGCTTAATGATTGTCAAAATCTTATTGCGAATTATTGACTCTGCATCACATCCGTTATCAAATGAGATAATTAAAATAGATTTACCATCCTGCCCTACAGGAATCGTTGCTCGCTTTAATTTTTCATAGGTTGCAATTACATAGAGAGTCTTGCCTAGTTTTTCTTCAAGATCTCGTCTACTATCCATTCTCCAAATTGAATGTTTTATAGACGAGGCTGTTTCCTCTTGAGTCAGCAAGGGTATCAAATTCGCTCGGTACTTTATTGCTAATATTGCTCCAGTTAAGGTTGCAATGCCTACAAATCTAATAGATTCATCCACACTCAATATTAACTGACAAAATTCTTCAAAGATTGTGGGCGGAGAGTCCGAGGAAGAGGCCATTAGGACATAGAGCCAATATTATATAGATGCAGCTGACTATTTTTATTTTACGATTTTTAGCCGAAGGAAAAGGTTGAAGACCCATCAATAAGAAAGTGCAAAGTAAGGGCTCAGGAGGAAAGTGCAAAGATTTTCAATACGGCAGCTCGTGGGATAGAAGTAAGGCCAGTAGTACCAATAATTAATCTTCAGACTTATTGTCTTCTAATACAAGAAAGTACAACGACCAAGAAGATACGTATATCAGTTTAGTCTTTTTATTTCAACTTCTTTACCTAAGCCTTCGTTTCCGAATACTCTGTACAGATTATCTGCAAGTTCTGGAGATGTTCTAACAACAACAAAACCTAGGTTTAGGTTTGTATCGACTGTTTGGAACCAGTTTGGACGATATTCCTCTGCGTGGTGACAGAAATGGGTTAGGTTGATCATATTACCGACCTCTTTCCTTATCAAGATCTTCACAAGTGCGGTCATCCTTTCATGATTTGCTACTGTATATCCGTCAGCAGCTACGGTTATTGCTGTTTGTTTTAACATATATTTTTCTTATTTATTCTCTCATAGTATAGTATGCACCTAGATTGTTAAATGTATCTGAACTAGAAACATACTTTCCCATAATTACAGATATACCAAAAATTATCCTAGGACAGTTATATTTATGCCTAAATCGTCAGTTTAGTCATTATAATGATTAGAATATTGCACTGGCATGTTCGTTTTTGCAAATTTGCCATTTTATAGGCCATCACCTATGTTCTTTCCAAAGGTAACCTGCATGGCGATTCTTGGATTCTAAAACAGCTCATTTTCTGGCGCTCCAGGTACATAACGAATCGAGTTGGTTGGAATATTTTTTTACAGAGATATCAATCCATAACCCTTATCTTACCGAGAAAGCGTAATCTCTTCTGGACATTATGAGAGTGTCCTCGAGATTATTTCTTTCGCCGAGTATAGCGATAGCATTTACTGCAGTAACCATCGCCATTACGCTTTTGGCCGCCAACATTATTGCCATAGCTAATGCGCAGCAGCAGCCGCCTAGATCAGATGCAACAACAGTTCGAAGTACAACGGATAGCTTTAGAGTACAGGTTCCACAGGGCTGGGCGATTCATGACGTAAAGAATACAGGCTTCACATTAGCGGCAGAGGTTCTTGAAGGGTTTGGAATACTAGCACAACTTTGTCCAGATGAGGGACAACAACAGCAAACGGCACGTGATGATGCAGGCGCCAACACATCCAATAGTAATAGTAGTAACAACAATAGTTGTCAAGGAGCTCAGGGGGAGGTAATACACATTATACGGTATCCTAACATAGGTGCAAGACTCGGAATTCTTTCTGACGAGGATGCTTTCACTTTCATCAACGGCAGAGACACAATACCTAACGCTATTTTAGCCTATCATATGCAAAAGCTTGAGGAGGCAGGTTACCAAGATCTCAGGATTGTGACTAGTACAGATACAACAATTAATGTTGACAATAGTACTACACGTCTAACAAATAATAGAATGGCAGCAACGATACCAGCCAAGATTGTAGAAATAACATATAGTACCAATTTCGATCCAAATGAAACAAAAAGAGGTTACTTCATTTTGACTGCTACAGCCGCCACACCTCGCAACTTGGGAATGATGACAGGATACAGCGTCTTTTATGAAGACAATTCAACTGCTGAGGAGACAACATCCTCGGGCAGGTTAGCGCCAACATCAACATTCCTACCTCCACTGGTCAGGCAGGTATTTGACTCCTTTGAGTTACTAGCGGCATCTACAGAACCTCTTAGAGTCGAAATTTCTACAGAGGATACAGAAGGTATTGCACCAGCTACCTTTGAATTTGAAGCCGATGTGACAGGAGGTATGGAACCCTATAGTATTAGATGGGACTTTGGGGATGGCATTACTGATGAAGAAAACGATGACGGTGTTGAGCATACATTTGACATAGCGGGTACATACAGAGTTAGTATTCTAGTTACAGACTCTACCGGTCGAACTGCATCAGACAGTATACTAATCACCGTTGAGCCACCGCCACCTCTAACTGCAGTTGAAATCATTCCAAGTGATACAGAAGGTATTGCACCAGCTACCTTTGAATTTGAAGCCAACGTAACAGGAGGTGCTGAGCCTTATACTTATAGTTGGGACTTTGGGGATGGCAGCGTAGAAATAGATGTAGATGACGAAACTATGGAGCATACATTTGACATAGCGGGTACGTATAATGTGGATCTTACTGTCACAGACTCTACTGGCCAAAGTGCATCAGACAGTATACTAATCACCGTTGAGCCACCGCCACCACCGGCATCAACACCAGCATCAACACCAGGACCGACTTTCTCAGAACCTCCAATAATGGAAGAACCTGAATGATCCATCACATCAGGTTATGGATGCTGCCATCTCTAAGTCTTCAGACTAAGACAGGGCCACGATTATACTCGAAGAAATTTTGAGGCATTCAAATCCATCCTGTCTGATGGCATATGATTGACAATAGAATAAATAAAGCCTGAACTGGGGTAAGCATATCCCAAATGATCACTCGGGTAACTCCAAACGGAATGAGTCCTACGGATAGCTATGGAGCGACATTATCGATACAACACACAGAAGGGCCGCCAGATACTCCTGTATGACCTAATGTCAATATTAAGACGAAGAATCAAGAGCATTAGTGGAGACTAGTAAAAATGAGGTCAATTTGATATCTGACTTCACAGAATAACCAAAAATAAACGGGCTGAAATTCGAGCTTACGACCTAAACTCTTTTCTTTGAGGTTTTACGTCGTTTATCTAAAAGGTACTAACTATTGAAGAGGAATTCTACTATTCAAACCAGTACTGCTAGGTCATTTTTTCTTTTTGCATGTACAGTTGTCATGGGCTATCTAGCAGATTGAGAATCCACCCAAGTAAGCCAATAAGATAGATTATTCTTTTAGCCTTTGCAGTTTGGTAACATAGAAGGAGAAAAATGTTCTACTGAATACGTGGTGCTGGAATGGAGAACAGGTCAAATGAGCTAGATAAGTAAACCAATTACAGATAACAAGTGGGCTTTTGATACTGTAGAGCGATTTTTAGGTGTGCTAAGCAACCAGCCTTATTTGACAGGTGGGATACGAATCGATTGATACCTGGCATGTACGATGATGTCAGGGTAACAGATCCATTGTTCGAAGAGGGTCTAGGATACCTTGAATCAAAAGAGTATCATAAGGCGATAAAATGCTTCGACAAGGCTATAGAGATAGATCCGAAAAATGCAGCTGCTTGGAGTGAAAAAGGTTATGCTCTAAATGAGTTAGGAAACTTTCTTGAGGCGATAAAATGCTTTGACAAGACCCTACAAATAGATCCTAAAAATATCTTTGCATATCGGGGCAAAGGAGATGCCTTATGGCGGTCTAGATGGCATAAAGAAGCGATAAAATGCTTTGACAAGGCTATAGAGATAGATCCGAAAAATGCAGCTGTTTTGAATGATAAAGGCACCGCTCTGTTAGACTTAAAAGAATACAATGAGGCCATAGAATGCTTCGACAAGGCTATAGAGATAGAAAAAAGGATAGAAAAAAGACCGATTTATTTGTGTAATAAGGGTTTGGCTTTCCGCAGGTTAGAGAAAAATAATGAGGCCATAGAATGTTATGGAAAAGCCATAGAGATAAACCCAAACCTTGCAGATGCTTGGAAGGATGTAGGCTCAGTTCTAAAGGACTCTCGCAGGCATAAAGAAGCGATAAAATGCTTTGACAAGGCTATAGAGATAAACCCAAACCTTGCAGATGCCTGGCTTGCCAGAGGGTTGGTTGTGAAGGATTTGGAAGAGTATGAAGAAGCGATAAAATGCTTTGACAAGGCTAAGGAATGCTATGACAAGAGCTTAAAAAAAGATTCAAAAGATGTCATTGAGTGGTATGGCAAAGGACATGCTTTAACTCAATTGGAAGAGTATGAAGAAGCGATAAAATGCTTTGACAAGGCTATAGAGATAAACCCAAACCTTGCAGATGCCTGGCTTGCCAGAGGGTTAGTTCTAACCCAGTTGAAAAAGGATGATGACGCCATTGAACAATTCAACAAAGCGGTAGAGCTAAATCCAGAAGCCATTGATGCGTGGAATCAGAAAGGTAAGGCTCTCTACTACCTAGGAAGATACGAGGAAGCGATTGAGTGCTATGACAAGACACTAAAGATAAAGGAATCCGAAGATGCCTATTTCTTTAGAGGGCAATCAAAATGTGCACTTGGAGATTATACTGGTGCGTTGGAGGATTTTAATAAAGTAAGCGACAAATTCCCTTTTCGTGACGAGAAAGCTACGAGCATCGGCCAATGCTACTATGGATTAGGATTCTACGAGGATGCGGAGAACCATTATCGTGAAGCTATAAAGTCAAACCCCAAATTAGCAAGAGCGTATTTTGATTTGGCGATATTGTATATCAATGAAAATAAATACGATAGAGCCAAGAAACAATTAGAGACATGCTTGGCGATCGACAGAAACTTTTCTGAGGCTAGAAGTGCTATTAAGAGGCTGGATGGTGCAAATAACCTAGATTGGTACCACTGGTGGTTTGAGGGTGGGCACAAAGGCAACAAAAATAACAACAACAACAAGAATAATGGCAAAGATAATAAGATGAGAAATGAAAGCCTTGATTTCAAGCCGATTCTGGGTAGAATAGTGATGGCATTCATAGCAGGTCTTATGATAACGACACTCATTCTTGCTTCTAGCTATCCAACCAATCTTGCTCCAAGTGTTATTGGCGGGTTAATTTTCTCTAATGCTATTCTGATAGGAGTCCTATTGCTACCAAGTTTAGCGAGGTTCAGGACACCAGGTATAGAACCAGAACCACATTCATTTGTTGTGAGTAGAGAGATGATGCGATCCTTGTATGTCATGGATAAATCCCATCGTGAAGTATTGTTTATGCAAGGCAGGAAGTAAGTGCAATCCACATCTAGAAAAGAATCCTCAAAATGCGAGATAATCTATAGAGATACTATTCAATGATAACAATATTTTCAATGACATATAAGTGGGTATCATGATAAAGGATCAATAAGATTTCCTTAGTCCAGTATGTACTTAATCTTTATTGGATATAGAAGTTGTACATAGCAACACTGTACTTATATTTGAAATGATTTGTTTGAACAAAAACCATGAAGATGATTGATTAATCATTATATTCGATGACCTAAAAATCATTATACTCCCTATGCACCCAGATGACCTAAAAGCAATATGGATTTGTCATGAATGCAAAATGAAATTTGTTTTCCACAGTTATATTGAAGACCATAATGATTCAACAGGACACAAGTTAACTGAAAAGAAGATGATGATAACAATGATTCCATCAGCTGAGACATTGGCATAATACTGTCCTCATGAAATAGTTATGTATTAGATCCGATCAGAGACAGATAGTATTGCTATTATAGTATAGAATATGTATACCGATCAAATCATATCTTTGATTCTGACCACAAGATTCCTACCTTTATAAACTTCTGTTTTGGCGATCATCTAATTGACTTTAAAATAAGCTCTACTGCATAAGGTGACTCATAGAGTAGAATTGTTATAACTATTTGATCGGGCTTAAGAAGTTCTGCTACAAGCATATTAGCAACCTCAGCAGATACGAGGATTAAATCAATCTTGTTAATCATAAAGATAGATAGGGGGAAAGTGAGATGATTAAAGAGATATGCCAATCAGAGAACGCATTAAAATCTTCCGTGTCAAGATTGAAACACTTGAGGAAGAGATTAATAATTTTCTAGCCAATAGCGAAGAAATAGATGATTTGGTAGATGTGAAAATTATAGAAACAAGCGATAATACCGCTGCTGTTGCACTAGTGATTTACAGAAAAAAGGATGAAGGCGCATTTAGCTTCGGCTAGCTACTAAAATATCCTTTGGGACAACCACCTCCTTATTTCCGCTGACGTTACTAGAAAGAAGCTCACGACAGTATGCAAGTTTCACCTTAGTGAAGGTTACAACCAGTGCATTGAAGCTGAGACTTATCAACTAGTATAGATGACCTGTGTATTTTCTATAAGTTGAAGCAGTCATGCATGGAAAGATAAGTTTATTGTTGATATTCCCCACCCCATTCTTATTAGTTGCGAATTCTATTGCCTTGATAGTCAAGAAAAGTTTTTGGAGAAAGTGTTAAACTCTAGAATTGCAGATAGTCCAGTTCTATGGATTGACACATGCAATTAAGAAACGGAAAATATGTGGATATACGATTTTGAGAGTATGCTCAATTAGTGGGCAATGAAACTGACTTTCGTCTTTTTACTTTTTATTTAAGACTCAACTGAATCCTAGACAGGACGAATGGCTAAATTATTAACTGTGCTTTCCCACTCCCATAACGTTACATTACTCTCACCATTTGGCCGTATTTCATCTATTCCTGCTAGTATTATGCCATTCAAGGATGCAAGCGGACCATTTGGGTTTGTATTTACCTCTGCTATAAAAATTCCTTCACCTTCCCCTGTAGCAGGGTTGAACTTTACAATCTCATAAAATGTAAGAGTTGCAGTAGTACCATCAGCCGTTCGGATGATCTCAGTTCCCTGAGCAGACTGCGTCATAAATGATACTAGCGCGCTACCATTGCTCGTAAAATTAACTTTATTGTTGATATTACCATTAGGAAGAGTTAACGTTCCATTCCCTGTGAATGTTATGCTCATGTATGCGTAGTTTATTGGAGTCGCGATTTCAAGTCTTGTCTGTTCTTGCAGCACAGGTTCTTGCGATAGATCTATTGCCGATGATGTGGTATTGGTAGTATTACTGGTGCTGATTAATGTAGATGTAGGTGCTGCTGCTGTTTGTGCTTCCACTGCTGTCAATTGCGTTGCTGTCAGTGCTATTAGAATTAAGATGTGTATAGTCATGATTAGAAGTATTTTTGTTGACCTTATCACTGTCACCATCTGTTTGTCATCATCGCTCTATATTCTAATAGGATCATAGTACCATATCTAAGCTTTTCACGTGGTTTTGTACCACACTTCTAAAATCATAGGACATTACATGCTATAGAGTGGTCCGAGCGATAGAACTTCAGGGAGGGAACTGAAATCTATATATCTTATAGGATATGAGAAAATCTCCCTTAGAGATAGGCTAGGCCAGATGCGGTCTATCCCATGAGGATGAGATTAAAAGATTGTGCAACGTAGATCGCCAGCCTTTAGCACTGTCCAAATACATTGAGATATGGATGGAAATCTGGTAGAATTTTAATTATAGCGCATTACTTGCCGAACCAAAAAGCTATTATAGTAAATGCAACCATGCCTTGTCTTATGCATCACGAGATGCAATCACGAAATCTTGACAAGAATCCTGACGAGGTCAGAAAATTTTCGAATGGTAAGATAGAGCTTGCAAATCTTGGAGACTCAACAATTGGAAGGATGACCCTAGAGCCCGGATGGAGATGGTCCAAAGAT
>DATAAU010000036.1:0-10050 GCA_036259955.1 Nitrososphaera sp.
TGGTGCAGTGAGCCATCGACGAAGTTGTCGACCTCTACTGAGGCTGCAATTGAACCCAGCATGATGACCATGATGTATATCTTCTTTAGTCTCTGGATTTCGACTTCCTTTGGTATCAGTGCTGGCATCTGAGCCATATCAATCTACAAGCAGATCTCATATTTTAACTTGGAGTTAGATAATTGATAATTTCGAGTATAAAATATACGTATATTATGCATACAGATTCAAGATTATGTAGTATCTAGGATGATTTAATAGAAAATATATTATAATACAAATATAGACATCAATGATTAGCATTGATGATAATCAATTAATGATACGGCGGCAGCTCAGTCAAATACCTTCTCTTCACTATCTCAGCTTAACTCTGAATCTTCACTGCTGCCATTTACCTTTACAACCTCCTCTTTAATTAATTCTTGCGAGGACTAAAATGTCATGAAATTAGATAAAAAATAGTGAATTTGTGGATATGATATCTAAGAGAAAGGCTTGTACTCCTCGACAAGTTGTGAGAGTGGAAAGCGCTTCTTGCCCACTATTTTTATGTCCACGCGGGGCTTTTTTTCCTTTCCAACCTCAATTATATTATAACAGTTTTCAAAGAATCCTCGGAACCTGATTGAAGAGGTCGTGCCTGCGTATGCTATTGCTAGCCTTCCAAGGTTCCACATCCAAGGTCTATGCCTGTGACCGCAGAGTACAAGGTCAACTCCTGATTGTAGGCATGTGCGCAGTGTGTCACCAGCGTCAAGAATGATAATTTTGTCAGTGCCTGTATCAGGTATCCCTATCAAATGATGATGCATCGCTACTATTTTGGGCTTGGTCTCTGAATATTTGCTCAGCGTCTTTTCCATCCAGAGGTTCTGACGATAGCCTACCTCACCTTCATCTCTGTCAGGCCTAGCAGTGCCTAGTGTGAAGATAAAGGCATCATCAAATTCATAGATCTGTTTTGTTGGAAAGAACTTTTTGAACAGTAAATATCCAGTGTGCCGATAGTCGTGGTTACCAGCTATTACGATTTTGTTTGGGCATAGAAAACGATTTAACTCATCCCTTGCTCTTTCAAACTGAAACATTAACCCGTCATCTGTCAAGTCGCCAGTTATGATTATTGCATCTGGCTTGAGCTCGTTGACTTCATCAACTACTTTGTCAAAGACACTTTGGACATAAAGGCCGCCAATGTGTATATCGGATATCTGAACTATCTGCAATTATTATTCCTATTATATGCAGGCATGAAGCTATATAATGCATATACAAAGTAACACTATTAATGTCCCGCCTAGCTTGTTCTAACAGAGACGCATCACTTGCCGAAGCGCAGAATAAAAGAAGAAAAACCTAAGAAAAGGCTGGGCAAGAAGGAGCTGCTATTAGCCCCTATTGCTATGGGAGCAGCAACACTTGTCGCTCTTGTCATTATACCTACTTTCGCTCCTCCACCTGATCCTACAGAGGTATGCCTCAAGGAAGGTCAACACAATATTGAATCCTTCCAGCTTTACCCAAGAGTTGAAGTAATTGTTGACGGCAGGCAGGTGATGCTGCCAGATAACGTTGGCAAGCAGCCCAAAGAGGGTGATGCTTGTATGCGCCCAATCCATACAGATCAGGTGGGTAATGTGGTGCACATCGAGTATATACGGCCTATTAAATTCACACTTGCAGATTTTATGAGGATTTATAATATGAGTAATGCTATTAATGTAGTTGAAAATTCTACAGGTACGGAAGTAACTAGCACATTAAACCTCACCAATTACAACATCGGCTACTCCTATTTCTCAGAAGCAGGGGAGTTTACCAACGTAGCTACGCCCTCTGATATGCCTGCGTTCCCTCAGGATAACAAGATGGTTGCGCGTATAGAGCTGACAAGTAAATAAGAATAAATAGCGAAAAAAGGGGCCACCTCACTGTTTGGCTAGCAAAAAAACTGCCGCAATAATACGAGGTGATGGTACGGGGCCCGAGCTAGTTGATGCAATGATCAAGGTCTTGAAAACTTGTAACTCAGAAGTTGAACTGATCTTATGCGATGCTGGATCAGAATGGTGGCAAAAGAATGGAGGTAATTCCTATATCTCTCCCGACGTATGGAAGCTACTCGAAGAGTCGGACGCCTGCTTTAAAGGGCCGACCACTACGGTGCCTGTGCCAAATGCTCCACGAAGTGTCGCAGTAAGCATCCGTCAGAGATTCGAACTTTACGCCAATATTCGGCCGATCAAGACGTACAAGAATCAGGAACGGCAGCTTGATTTTGTGTGTGTGCGTGAAGCCACAGAGGGACTGTATGCGGGCATTGAGTTTAAGATAAGCGATGATTCCGCAATAGCCATTCGCAAGACGACGAGAAAGGGTTGTGAGCGAATTGCGGTTGCAGGGTTTGAGGCTGCCAGACGGAGAGGTTTTGAATCCGTCTATGCTATAACTAAAAGAAACATTCTCAAAGAGACTGACGGCATTTTCTGGGCCGCTGTCGAAAAAGCTCAAAAGCAATTCAAAGATATACGTGTTGAAGAATACTATATCGACAACATGACACAACAGCTCGTCAAAAACCCCGAGAGGTTCAATAAGAGCGCACTCCTCAGCACTAATCTTTTCATGGACATCGTATCAGAATGTGCTTCAGGTCACGTAGGATCGATTGGCAATGTGTACTCGGGCAACTATGGGGATAATTATGCAATGTTTGAACCAGCGCACGGCAGCGCACCAAAATATGCGGGCCAGAATAAGGTAAACCCTGTTGCAACCATCCTTTCAGGTGCCTGGATGATAGAATACCTTGGAGAGAAGCAAATTTCCAACGCAATATTCCAGGCTACAGAAGATGTAATCAATGAGGGCAAATATGTAACATATGACTTAGGTGGGACCACAACCACATCTCAAATGGCAGATCAAATAGCGATGCGAGCCAGCAATCTGCTGCAAAAGTAATGAAGAAGAAAAAGGTGCTCAAAGGCTCAACTCGACAATAGAGAGCGTTTCATAAAATAGTCTTTTTTCCTTTACTACTTTTTTATGCATGTTGTTCTCTACCACTACTCTATCAAGAGCTGAAGAATCGGCAAATGATGAAATGATAATCAGTATTTTGCCATCTCCTGCAAGGAGGGGTAACGCCGAATTAACAAAATGAATTGTTGTTTCTATGCCCTTAGGACCACCATGAATAGTGGGATCTAGGATGTTGCTAGTATTGTCGCTATTGTTGCTGGGGTCTCCATAGTCGTTAGGTAAGTATGGCGGGTTGCTTACTATAAGATCAAACTTGATATTACCAAATGCCGATCCTGCATCACAGCATACAAGTAACACCTTCTCTGATAGTGTCTGCTGCCTACAGTATTGTAACACTCGTAGATCAATATCCGAAGCAGCTACATCTGAAAAATTTTTCTCAAGTATGTTGAGCAAGAAGCCAGATCCCACTCCTATCTCAAGAGCCCGCCTGCCATTGTAATGTTCGATGCAATCTGCTAACAGAAATGTATCGTCAGACGGTGTGTACATTTGATGATTTCAACTCTGCCATCTTGATGAGATCCGTTGGTTCAATTTGATCTATTTTTCTGCTTCCATAGCGGTCAACATCAATAATAATCCCTATTTCAGCAGCAACAGAAGATGCCTTCTTGTTACGCCTTGAGAACAGGAGGTTGATATTTCTTACCATCTCTCTGCTAATATTGTTGATAGGAGTAATTCTGATGACCGAAGATTCTACCTTAGGTTGCGGCTCAAATGATTCTTTTCTAACTTTGAACAATGTTTCTATAGTAAAGCAATGAGCTGCAAGTGCAGATATTGCCCTATAGCTCTTGTTACCGTGTCTTGCAATGAGCTTATTTGCAAACTCTTCTTGCACCATTACTATGGCCCTATCAAATTTTTGTGTAGATAACCATTCAATGGCGTCTCTGCTCCTTGAATAGGGAAGGTTTGAAACAAACACATCAAAGTAAGGCACATCCTCAGTTTTGAAAAGATCGGCTTTTATTGGCCGAACGTTATTAAAATATAGCAATAAGTGTTTTTGGACTTTTTCGTATAGCTTAGCATCAATTTCATACGAAATTACTTGCTTGGCACGTCTACATAGCTCCTCAGTAAGGACGCCTTGGCCAGTGCCTGCCTCAAGAACAATCTCATTTTTCTTTATGTTCGCAGCAGAGATTATCTTCTCAATGATCCGCCGATCAACAAGCATATGTTGACCAAGTGCCCTTGTAACCTTGTTGTTTAATGGCAATTATTTTCTAACAAAGAGATTCATTCTTGCCTGTCCTATTATTTCTTCAATTATTCTCTTGGCTATCAGCTTAGCAGGGTCCCTCAGTCCTACCCTGTTCTGAAGATCAGAAAAATTTTCAAACTTTTTTTTGTCTCTTTCCTTAATTATCGTCATCATATACGTTTTACCAATACCAGGGATGAGCTCCAATGCATGTATTCTTGGGGTTATCGGCTGTGCATTGTTGATATAATTGACGAACCGTTTTTCATTGGCAACGACTACCTTTTCTATTATATTTGCCAGTTCGTTCTTTGCAGCTTGTGAAATATCGTTATATTCTAGCCTACCAAGTACACTTGACACCTTCTCGCGGGTCTCCCTGCCTATGTAAAGACGCTCGCCTATCTCGACCGTGGCGTTTGGGATTCCTAAAAGTTCAAGTAGAGTTAACCGTTCCTCTCCTATTGCCTGGATTATGACGCCTTCTCTGCCTCTAACTGTTATGGACTTTCCCCTCGGCGTAAAGTCAAGAACGTATGCATACTCTTCATATTTCCTTGCCTGGCTGTGCTCTGCCTGGCTAAAGTGTCCAGTATCTGCAGTATGCTGCGTAGACGGTGCTGTTGGTGGTGACGGTGGTGATTGTCCTGACAATGTTCAACTCCTATTACGGGAGAGTGAATATTTAACTTTGAGTATCTTCCGCCTTTAGAATATTTAGCATCCTTCCTAGTGTCTCTGTCAGAATTAACTTCTTCCATCCAAAGGTAAATGCTCTCAGCTCTTCAAGCGAAGTTGGCATAATGTTTACTATCTCCACTGCTTCTTCCTCTGTTAGGTCGCACTGATCTATTAGCTGGCGTGTCATCGTCTGTGCTTTTTGGGACTCAACCTTCGCAAATTTCTTAACATAGTCTGCAGTCCACCTTTGGATCTGATCCATGTCGTCGGGCTTGACGGATTCGAGGATTTCTTTTACGTGTGGTAGCGTAATTATTTCTTTTTTGACTATCTCTGTCACTGTTTATGACACCTCTCCAGAGGTTGTTGTTGCTCCTGCCCGTGACATCTCTGGAGTACCTGCAAGCAGTTTGATGTGGTTGAACTTGGTCTGCAGTATCTTTTTCTTGTTGCCAGTCATCACCGAGACTTTTAATGTACGCCTTCCAACTTCTTCAACAATTCCTATCTTGCCATGGAACCTCCGGTGAGGAGTCGTGTTATGCTCCCTTGGATCAACATCGACAACAACTTTGTCGCCAACCTTGTAATTGTAAAGTAGGTATGAGATGCCTCTAACTACATTACGTTTGGTAAGGACTGAGCGAGACTTTCTCCTAGTACCGTGTGATCGTGGCATGCCAGTTCAGTGATATAAGCCTTAATTTAACATTATCTGGCGTCGTTGACGTCTGAGACGCCGCGGTCTGACAGGGTAAATAGAATTTCTCTCTCCGCATGATAGGGACTGTCAACCATCCTCGCAATGCGATTCTTGCCCGAGCGCTTTAGGTATATTCTATAGGTGCTAGTGTGGGCAAGCACGTGGCCTCCTACGGGCCTGACAGTGTCTCCAAAATATGCATCTGGCGACGCTTGAATCTGGTTTGTAACCAACACAGCTACTTCATATGTTTCTGCTATCCTAACCAGTATATGCATAAATCTGTTCAGACGCTGCTGTCGCTCAGATAATGTTGCGCGACCAATGAACTCTGCTCGATAATGTGCAACTGCAGAGTCTACAATTATTAGTCTCGCATTGTTGTCTTCAATTACAGAACCCGCCTCTTCGATAATAAGCTCTTGGTGGGCACTATTATATGCCTTAGCCACAATTACATTTTCAAGCGCTTTTTGAGAATCAAGCTCTCGTGCTTGAGCTATGGAAACTATTCTTTCTGGACGAAACGTATTTTCAGTGTCGATATAGATCGCCTTTGCAGCAAGTCCACCTTCAGACGCTGACTGCTGCACCATTAAGCATAAAGTGTGACAAAGCTGAGTCTTACCAGTTCCAAATTCTCCGTAGACCTCTGTAACAGCTTTTGTCTCGACACCTCCCCCTAACAGGTCATCAAAGCTTTTAGAGCCGGTTGATATGCGATCCTTGCGTTTGTTGTAAAGGCTTGTTGCGGTTACAAAACTCTTATCGATCATTCTCAAATCTTCAAGCATCACTCTGGCCTTATTGCATATCTCGACTGATTCATCCATTTCCATTCCTGTGGATTCAGAAATGTCTACAGGACCTCTTACAAGAAGATCTCGAATCGATCTAAAACCTGCCTCTCTGAGGCGCTTCTCCGTAGCCGGTCCTATCTCTTCTATGTTGTGGAGAGCCAGCTTGTCTGAAACTGCATCCTCCGCAGTCAAATGAATGTATCAGTCTAGCTTGGCATGTGTTACTAATTAGCATTGGTTAAACTAGAAACTCTACGATTGACGTGAAGGAGCAAAATATATATCTTTGTTCTTTCTGGTCTACTTAAGAATAAAGATATGATGGAAAGCAAGACGTTAGTTGCAATGGCTCTTGCGACTATCATCGCTGTCTCCGTAATTACATATATTCTACCCGCAGCAAGTGCACATGGTGTCCAGGCACAGCTTCAAAGCAGATTCGTAAGAATTGATAATGAACAATTCTCAGATCAGACCCTGACGACAGGTGAAGACTTGACTGTAACTGGCGAGCTAACAAGTTTAGTAAATAGACCTCTAAGAGCATGGCTATCACTCTTCAGTGAATCTGCAAACGCAGGCAATAGATGGGAGTTCTTGGCTCGTGATCCACCAGGTAACATATTTGATATTCCTCCCGGAGCAACGATTCCCTACTCCATTACCGTAAGAGCGCTTGAACCAGGAACATATCACGTACATACACAGCTTAACGTAGAGCATGTTGGACCAGGTCTTGGAAGGGGCGCGACAGTGAGCGTCACAGGAGAACCCCTATTGAAGCCAATTCCATATTCAAACATTATCTATCAATGTATAATCATTGGCGTTGGCCTTGGAGTAACCTTCGCAACGAGACCGTGGCAAGTCATCTAAACGCCACCTCCCTTTTTCATTTTAATTATCAAACTTTTTTAAAATAATGTAATATAAGACGAGAGATGAGTTCAAGAGGGATTCTTAAATAGAATAACGAAGAGAAGATGATTATTACTGTTTGGTAGATTGTTGTTATTGTTGTTCTGGCTTAACCAGCTCGTACTTTGAGGTGTACCCTCGCGGGTTTATCATCATACCTTCATAAATAAAAGTTGATGAGTTGCCCACAATCACGGTAGTTATCATCCCTAACATGTCTTGATGCTCAAGCATCTTGTCTAAAGTCGTCACAACTAGTTCCTGGCTATCCCTATAAGCGCCCTTGATTATTGCGATGGGAGTATCCGGCTTTCTGTACTTCAAAAATATCTCTCTTGTGTCTCTCAACTGATGGACCCTTTTTTTACTTGCAGGATTGTATATGACAGTTACATAGTCTCCCATTGCTGCGGCCTCGACGCGCTTGACTATGATGTCCCATGGGACTAGCAGATCGCTCATGCTTACAACTGCAAAATCTGTCATTAACGGTGAGCCTACAAGGGCAGCGCATGAATTGAGCGAAGATACACCTGGAACACACTCAACGTAGATGTTTTCGTCCTTATCCTCTCTACTCCAACCTTTTTTAGCCAAGATCTCATATATCAGCCCCACCATGCCATAAATGCCTGGATCTCCAGACGAAACAACTGAAACAGCCCGTCCCTTTTCTGCAAAATCGATCGCTTGATTGGCTCGATCTACTTCTTGAGTCATAGCGTAACGGTATACTTCCTTACCTGCTATGAGATCCTCAACGAGGCTAACATACGTATCGTAGCCTATAATGACTTCACTTTCTTCAATCACCCGCTTTGCTCTATACGTCATATGATCATGGCTACCCGGTCCTACTCCAACAACATACAACTTGCCCTTCTTGGAGCTCATTCTTGCACATCAGATTCGAGTGAAATCCAATTTATCCTTTTCCAGCAACTTTGGCAAGCTCAAACTCCTCGTGCAAAGCTCGTGCAGCCTGCTCACAGTCCCTGTCATTTACAACAAAGGCTAGGTTGAGTTCAGAGGAACCCTGTGTTATCATTATTACATTGACATCGTGTTTTGCCACAGCACCAAATACTTTGGCCGCTACTCCTTTGATCCCGCGCATGCCTGATCCTACTACCGCAATGACTGCAACATCGTCATTGACATGTATCTGCTTTATGACCTTCCCGAGGAGATTCAGCTCCAAAGTGGTAATAGCCTTGTCAAGGTCTGTCTTTCTAACAAGCATTGAAATGCTCGATTCTGAAGGGCTCTGAGATATCATCATAATGTTAATACGGTTCTTAGCAAGGGTATCAAAGATCTTGGCCGCGGTGCCTGGCGCTCCGACCATGCTGCCTCCGCTCACATCGATAAGAGCAGTATGGCGTATCACGCTTACGGACTTGACTATATTCTGTGATTCTTTGCTTGGATTCTGTGTAATGATGGTGCCGCTATGGTTGACATTGAATGTATTGCGAATTCTTATTGGAATCTTGGTGTCGACTACGGGCTCAAGGGCACGCGGATGCATATATTTTGCTCCAAAGAGTGCCATCTCCATTGCTTCAGCGAATGATACTTCCTTGAGCACTCTTGCATTCATGACCAGCTTTGGGTCTGCGGTCATTAGCCCATCAACATCGCTCCATAACCATACTTCTTCAGCACCTATGCTTGCCGCAATTATTGTGGCAGTGTAATCAGATCCGCCACGCCCAATAGTGGTGATGTTACCATATTGGTCAGCGCCAATGAATCCAGTTATTACAGGTACAATATTTTGCTTGAGCATCCGTTCGAGCTTATGGCTGACCTTGAGTTTCGTTGTGTCTATCAGAGGTCGGGCCTCACCAAAGTTGCTATCGGTGAATATTCCTGCTTCCTTACCCGTTAGGTGTTCCGACTCTATGCCGAGATCCTGTAGAGCATACGACACTATCGGGGTGGAGAGGCGTTCACCAAATGACAGCAGGTAGTCAAGTGATTTTGTGGTGACCTCTCCTAACAACACAATACCACCCAATACATCTTCTAGTTCGTTGATTATATTTTTGACTGTGGCGAGAGCCTCATTTTTCAGCTCTTTGTCTGAAATCGCACCTTGTACAATTTGCATGTGAATATCAGCACATCTTTTGACGAAGTCATCTAATGATGTCTTATCTCCTCGCCTGATACTGTCTGTTATGGATAGCAGGCCATCAGTCATGCCTCGAACTGCAGAAACCACACATACTACTTCGTTGCCTTTTTTGTGAGACTGTACCAATTGTGCGATGTGTCTTACTTTGTCTGGCGAGTCTACAGCAGTTCCTCCAAACTTCATAACCAAGCGCATATACGGTCTAATCCTGAACTCTAGGTGCTAGATAGAAATGGATCCTTCCCACATTTGCTATCTTGAACTCCAGTCTGAGTGGCATTTTACTTGAATACTCTGCCGTCACTGAGCCACCCATTGAGACAACAGCCTTGGTAATTTTGGACAAATAGTCAATGCTGTATGTAGCCTTGCTTTCTTCCTTGGCCTCAAGCTCCTCCAGCCCTTCGTTGCCTGCCTCAAGAGTAATGTCAGCTTCGCCGGAATCTCCTCTTCCAGATAAAGTTATACTGCCTGATTTTGATTCAATAGAAATGTATTCTGACACTACTTGAACGTCAGACAATACTTTGTCAAACGC
>DATAAU010000037.1:0-3369 GCA_036259955.1 Nitrososphaera sp.
AGGAAGAGATGTGATACAGAAAGAGTTTGGAATAGATATAAGAGAGGAGAAAGAGACAGTGCATTCCGCAGATATTTTTAACAAGCTCAAAATTGAAAAGGACAAAGTTCCTACAAAGCCTTTGATTGAAGGCAAGTTTGAGTAACATTTGATTCCAGTCAAGTAATGATAAGGATACTTTGCTCCTTTTCCTACATGATTTTGTTGACATTGTTAATGAATTTGTCCGACAACTACCAAAAACAAGCTCAAGACAATATCATAGTTCTATCAAAGTAAAGAGTGGACCGGGTGGGGTGGGATTTGAACCCACTACCTTAGCCAAGTTTCTTCTTATACCACGTCTACCTATGTAAGGACACAGCTATAGAGAGAGAGAGAGAGAGAACTGTTCAAATTCTACCTGCTATATACTCTTTTTTGCATACTTTGCGGCCCCCTTACCTTCAATATTTTGAAAGAGCTAGTAGTATTAATAATCAGCGCACTTTTTTCTTCGTGGTTAACTTGCATTAAAGCGGATAAATAAGCAGGTCTACAATTTCTCGTCTTAGTCAATCAATGAACCATATAGTAATATCTTGATACCAAATATGAAATGAATTATGAAGTGTTTTAATTGCTATTCTGAATTCCATCCGACGCTTTCCAAACCGATATGCCCTAACTGTGGATTTTGTTATTATTGCAGAGATTTCACCTGTTTGCACCATGATAAGTACTGAATGGTATTCATTGTTCTAGTATCTACGGTTAGTTATGCTTGCCAGCCTCACTGCAAGTCAAAGTTTGACATCACTGGACAGTTAATCTCAAATCATCAGTATGACGAAAGATTGTTAAAAACTAAGTGTCAGCATGCTTTTCAATTGAAATATTGCTCATAACCATTCCTGTTGTTACGATACCGATGATGGAACTATCGTGAACAACAGGCAACCGATTTATCTTATGCTTGTGGAGGATCGCCATAGCGTCCTCAACAGATTTATCCGCATCTATAGTAATAATTGGTGCGCTCATTATATCCCTTAACGTAACCTTGTACGGTCCTCGGTTTTGAGCTACGACTCTGAAAATAATGTCTCTTTCCGTGATAATTCCGACCGGGATTCTCTGACCACTGCCCGCATCAAGATGAGTGACCACTATAGTGCATCGTTCTTGTGCGTACAGAGCTTTTGCAGCTTCAGCTACAAGAGTAGTTTCATCTAAAGTTACAAAAGCTGTATCGACTATATCTCTAACTGTATCATGTCCCTGTGCAACCAATATGAGATGCTCAGCTAGGTATTGTTATAAACATTGGCTATTTACTTTACTTGCAGGAGCACAACTTTGCAGAACATCATTTAGATCCGTATGAGGATTAGCTCTGTTAATGAAATTGCTTGTAAATCAAGGGTAAAAGAAGGGCATCTTGACCTTATTTCTAGCGAATGATTGCGTATAATCGAATAGAAATGTTACTTTATCAATCCCCCTTCTTCAGATACCCTTATGCTAAGCAAAGAGTTCCAGGGTAGTTTTTGCTATCGCTCCAATGGCAGCAGTACTAGTGATTACTGTCACCATTATTAAGCCGTCAAGCGTATTGTGATTTGTGATTTCTGTATGCACTATTTCTTTGGATATTGTAGTCTAAGAACCCCTTTAATTAGCAGGTCGGTGGAATGTAGGCGAAAACCCAGTAGAATCAGATAAGGGATCGGCTTTCATAAAAGCTCTTTTAGACATCATACCGATATCATATTTGCACTTCAACGATATCAGATCAATGGACAAACATCTTATATGATGCAAGTAATTAGTATCAGTGGACAAACTCAGAGTTTACTTGATGAAAGCGGGCAAGACATTTGAGGGTACTACAGCTGAAGTATCCGCTCAGACAGGCAATCTGATCAATTCTAATTTAATGAGTCTATTTAAAGAAAAACATATGAGACAGATGATAATTAGATGAGCCAGAACATTTGTGTCATGTGCAAATGTGTCTATGATATCAAAGATATTACAATTGAACAGAAAATAGTAGTTGACGAAGCCTTTTGCCCCATTTGCTGGAATAAAGAGATTATAGCATTTAGCGATGGTGATATGGACTTTTCATTCTTGGAAGGACTTGTGAAATGATCGGAAAGTTAATCAATAAAATATAGGCATAAAAATTCAACCTTCAGGCATGATTGGTGAATGTTACACCAGCTATCTTTGCCCAAGCTATCTGTAGATCAGCCATGTCACAGAAAAGCTTGATGCTCTTTACATAGGTCCTCACCGCACCTCTCTCAATCTGCTTTCTATCAATCCGTTCAAGTTTGCTTTGGAAGAATTTCAAAGCAGAACTAAACGCGTAGTAGAGTTTTGCTCTTGCTCAAGGGTTACGGCGGCAATATTTCTGCATTTGTCCGACTTTGTCTTAGGTTCTTAGGTCTGAGTCGTGCTGTCGTTATTCATCCATAGTATAGTGAATGACCATTCTTAGATAAAGCCGGCTATATCATTACCTAGTTTACACGACACTAATATCGGACAACACCAGTCAGGAATGAAGGACAATAACAGGTCAAGTAGCAAACAGGAAAGGTGAAACAATAACCTACGAGATTATAATAGATAGCTGCGCGGGCAGTTTGATCAAGGAGAGTCAAAAGGCGTATGCTGTATGACATATTTTTGGGTTGTCAATTTGAGGCGGGCAATGTCTGACACCCTTTGTAAAAATTTCAACATTTACCGGACAAACGGCAGGATACAGCATTGGTATTGATGCCGAAATTGACCGACAATTGTCAAATCAATCTCAAATAATACCGTACTTGTACAACAGGAAAAAGCGGACCGGGTTGGATGATTTGAACCCACGACCTTAGCAACTACTTTTGGTTCTCTGTTCTTTATTATCTGTCTTTAGGTGGACAGCTATTGGAAGGCAACAACTGTTCAAATCCCACCAGGTCCACTTGCATAGCATGTTCGCTCGTTTTCTCTCGATGCGTCCCATGACAGATACGCTTATTTCGATAGAAAAACTTTTTTACTGATCTAAAGCTAAGATGAAAATCATTTCAGCTATTCAGCCTTGCCGAAATCCCACGCAGAGAAGAATTTTGGAGTAATTTCAATAACAACCTGGGTCCCATTTCTAGTATTCTCTATTAACCTCTTTGCAAGAGGATGTTCAAGGGTACCTAGATACTTTAAGTTTATTTTTTCTATGATTGGCAAGTTCTTATGTACATCTTCCGATACTTTTGCAACTGCTCTTCCCTTTACTCCTTTGTATGGATAATTCTCGTCATCAATAGAAAAGTAAATCTTGTCGGGATTTCTCTGAAGACTCTGAACCTTCCTTGTCATTTTTGC
>DATAAU010000038.1:0-7921 GCA_036259955.1 Nitrososphaera sp.
AGTTCACAAGGCAGTAAAGAACCTGCCTTTTTCTTCTTCCTTTTTTGGCATAGTTAATAAATAAGTTAAAATCATGTTATCTTATGTCTACGACGGTAACTGAGTATGTATGCCAAGACTGTGGAACCCTTTTACGTCACACCAATCCGACGACCCTTGAAAGCATGAGGGATGTTCATAATCAATTATGTATTGTTAAAAGGCAAAAGACAATGGCCGCGCAGATAGCTCCGCCCAAGCCTGCTGCTGCCGCCTCGGTTACTACGGCCAAAACACCGGCGGCAGCACCAGCAGCTATTCCAGCACCTGCAGCTACTACAGCAGCACCACCACCACCAGCACCCGCAGGAGCAGCAGGAGGAGCAGGGGGCGGCGGAGGCGGCCCAACCACGATATCACTCACTGGCACGGGAACAAGCTAAAGCAAAGCTGAAGGTCCAATTGATGCCAAGTTCAAAGAAAAAAGACAGGTAACTGGCACCTATCAAGGAATCAAAGTATGGGGGCCAATTGACCCGCCAGGACAATTGGGCATATGGGGTCAAGAAGTATGCATAGACTTTGACATTTGCGTTGCAGACGGAGCATGTATTGAAGCGTGCCCTGTCAATGTCTATGAATGGCTTGAAACTCCAGGCCACCCCGCGTCTGACAAAAAGGCTTTCATGATAAGAGAAAAGGATTGTATATTCTGTATGGCATGTGAAAATGTCTGTCCACCTCAGGCAGTCAAGATATTCAAGAAAAGCTAACATTCTGTTGCAAGTATCTATAAATATACAGGGAGACATCATTTCAAAGAGCTAATACTATGTACGGCTTGGGTGCGTTTCTTTACGTTATCTTCTTAGCCATTGGTTGGATATTGATGATATACACGCTCAATTTTTACTATCTCGCATACTATTCTCGCAATAACTTTCGTCATGAAAGGAAGCGCCGCCAAAAGGTAGATCTTCCAACAAAGCTGCCAATGGTGACGATACAACTTCCTCTCTATAACGAAAAGTACGTTGTAAAACGCCTGATAGACGCTGTCTGCAAGATGGATTACCCGAAAGATAAGCTTCAGGTTCAGGTATTGGATGATTCAGATGACGATACAGTTGACTTGATAAAATCAATCGTCGACGAGTATAGGTTTAAAGGATTCGATATAATCCATGTCCGCCGAAAGGATAGAACAGGATACAAGGCAGGCGCACTAAAAGAAGGCATAAAACATGCCAAGGGAGAATTTGTCGCAATATTTGATGCTGACTTTATCCCTCCGACATGGTTTTTAAAAAGTGCTATCGGACACTTCTATGCAGACCCCAAACTTGGTCTGGTGCAATGCAAGTGGGGCCACGTTAATGAAAATTACTCTTCGCTTACGGGAGCGCAGGCTGTGATGCTTGATCTACACTTCCTAATTGAGCAGAAGGCTAAGAGCCTCACCCATCTTTATATGAACTTTAATGGGACCGCTGGCATTTGGAGAACTTCATGTATTGAAGAGGCAGGAGGATGGCATACTAGCACGCTTGTAGAAGATCTTGATCTTAGCTACAGGGTTCAAATGAAAGGGTGGAGGTGTCTGTTTTTAGAAGATGTTGTAGTCGACGCTGAGCTGCCAGTACAGATGAATGCTGCGAAGCGGCAGCAGTTCAGATGGGCTAAGGGCTCAATACAGGTCGCAGTTAAACTTCTAAGCGATTTATTGTTCTGCCGTAACATCCCAATTGAAACAAAGACTCAAGCATTTATACAGCTTACACGACATGCTATCAATCCTCTATTCCTAACTCAATTTCTCATATTTCCAATGCTCCTTGCTATGGACTACGAGCTTTATTCCGTATACTGGGCTCCGTTGATCTCCATATTGATGTATATTATGATGGGGCCAGGTGGCTACTTAATTATCATCAACAAGACCTGGAGTGGAGAAAAGTGGCGAGGAAAGGCACAGCAATTTTTCTTCCTGATGTTCTATTCAACGGGATTATCCGTCAACAATACTGTCGCAGTTTTTGATGCCGTTTTTGGCAGGAAGAATGAGTTTCTGCGCACTCCCAAATTTGGAATTGTCAACAGCAGTGATGACTGGAAAAACAAAGAGTATGTACTTCCATTCACGAAGACCACACTTTTGGAAATATTCTTTGCGATCTATGGATGTATGGCAGTTTTCATTTCGATATTCACAGGCAATTACCTATATGCTCCTATGATAGCGATCCCAGCGATTGGGTTCATTTATGTCGCTTATCTTAGCATCATGCACTCATCCTTTAGGAAGCAAAAGCAAACTGCACACCGAGGCTATACTCCTACAATGACTACGCGGAAACACACCTCTATTGGCGGAGCTGCAACTATGACCGCTGCTGCAAACGGCATGGACAGGGCTATCTCTGATAATAAGAGAAGCACAAGAGCATTGAGCCAAAGACTAGTGCTGTTAGGTATGATTGCTTTTCTGACAGTGGGCGGGGCTGCTGTTTATTTTGGGTATCAAAATACCATTTATATCCTTGACAAAGCCGTTGGGTTCATTGCACGGGCAGAAACCGCTCAGACTCCCGAACAGTTAGCAGAATACATAAAACTCACGCAAGAATTGATACCTGCAGATGGAAACCCTGTTTGGCTCTTTCCTACCCATAAGACTGACTTTGGGCTGATCCAAGCCAATCTTGACGGCTTAGTACTTCGAGCGAATATCGCATCCGGTATGGATCCACTCAGTGAGAGCTACAATCTAGCAATAATTGACATGCATATGTCGGCTGGATACATCAGAACAAACCTTTTAGAAATAATTCCATACACTTACCTCACTTTAAGCAACATTGTGTTAGCAGCCTTGTGGGTCGCTGCGATAATAGCGATATTTGCAATCCTTAAAAAGATCAGGAATGCAAAAGCTACAATTCCGTATAGAACTGTTTAAGGTCAGATACCCTAGTGCTTTCATCATAATTCAGATAGAATTATCATCATCCCGTGAAATCATCGCATGGATGAGTATTAATCCTTTCGACTAATTTTTTGTGTATAAATTTCTTGACTAGAATTGCTTTTATTTGTTACGTTGGCACTTATATTGGGATTTAGAACTACTACCTCATGTCCTCAGAGGAAAGACTAGTCAACAAGATCCTTTCTGCTGGATTGGGGGGCATAAAGAAAACCGATCTACGAAGAGAATTTGGAGACATCGACGCTCACCTAGAGAATCTAATAAGCAAAGGTGATATTTTTGTCGACAAGCGAGCAAACGCTTATTTTTGCTTTCACAAAAACCACTATATCCAGAGCCTACTCAACTCAGATGCGCGGTTCAAGTTAACTTATGAAATGCTAAAAACAGTTAATCAGTCAGTTAGTAGCTCAAGTCAGGACCTACTAGATGCTGTTCAAACTCTTGCTAATAACGTCTCAAACCTTGCAAGTGTTGTTTTGGAGATGAAGAATTACCAGCAGTTACGGCATACACAAAAGATGCTTAACCATGATGATCCTATGACAGACGAACAAAACGAAACATTAAGCGTTCACGATTTCAAAGAACAATTTGATGTTGCATTATCTAACTCGGCATCATCAATAGGATGGATTGAGCTAGCAGACATTCGCAACAAAGTCTGCAGCAGTTGCAACATTTCCTCTAGTGAGTTCTATAGACTTGTAGGGGAGTTAACCAGCATGGACCAAGATAAATACGAGCTTTCTACAGGAGGTCGGGAAGGGGTAATGGTCAGAGGACTATTGCATGGATTTGTGAGGTGTATTTGTTAATTGTATCCCTACGGACTAGAACACAATCCATATCCAAGTAGCCCCACTCCTACTCCAACTGACACGCTGATTCTGGGAGGAAAGCGGCACAAAGAGGCCAAGGTTGCCCTGGTTTCTTGTGTTTCTGATCTTCGTTCCAAGATAAATGCTGGGACTGCCAGGGACAAGGATTTTAGACTTGTTACGATGATACAAGATGTCGGTTCGGGCAAAACCCATTTAGCACTGCACACTAAAGGAGTCAGGGAAGTTTCAGATAGCGCAATTGTGTCATACACTGACCTTTCTCAAATTTCACCGCGCAGCATGCATAGTATCTATTCTGCAATGCTTGCAGGATTTGCCCCTGAATATGTTACAACGTTCAGAGAAACTGTTATTGATTATCTTCTGGAGCTGGCTAAACAGAATGTACCAAGTGCGAGAAGAATTTTTAATTATAGCATCATTGACTTTATAAAAGGCAAGAGTCTGGGAGATAAGGCAGCTGACCTCTTGCACAATGAAATCATGCCTAATCATGATGCAATAGATGATACTCTTCGCAAAGAATTTTCATCGGTAGAAATCGCAATACTAAAGCGTATCTTAGAAGGCAAATTTAATAGCGATACACAAAACGCTGCAACACTTGAAGATATCATAGGCAGCTTGACAGCTCTCGCAAGACTCAACCTCAGGTTCTTCAATAAGATTACTCTATTCCAGATAGATGAATTTGACTCCAATAAGGAGTCAGTAGAATTAGCGAAGGCGATAATCAATGCACATCTACCAACCACAGTACTCATGCTTATTTTCACACCGTCCTCATACGATGAGATACGCAGAACGTCCATTTCAGTTTTTGACAGGTTGGAGAAGGCCAATTATAAAATAGACATTGCTGGTTCAAACACGCTCGAGGAGATAATAGATATTGTGCTTGAATATATAAGGCATAATGATATAAAAAAAAGCCTTACTGAAGAACATGAACGTGACCTTGCTGCAAAAGTCAGAGTCATTTACGATGAATTTCCAGATTTTCGCAATGTGCGCTCGATGCTCAACATAATGTACCATGCTACGGAGAGCGCAGCAAAACGCGGTCTTGACACAGTAGACGAACAATCTATAGATGAGACTATAAAGAGCGTGTACCCAGGTCTTCGAATAAGGGGTAGTCTGATGTATGTACCAATTTCAGACTTTATCAAGATTAGGCGCAACTGTAATGATATTAGCACCCTAGAAACCGGCATCAGAAATGCTGTCAAAGATCTTGTCAACTATGCTCACGAAGTAGGCGTAGTGGCAAGACCCCATCAAGCCAATGGCGAAGGGAATGGAATTGATGTAACCTACAGTGATTTATACGGAACCAAGGTTGCGGTAGCTGTAGTCATTAACAATGATCATACGAAGAGTTTTGAGCAGATTTCAAACACATTAAAGTCGACAAGCTTTGTGGACAGGCTGGTAATACTGACCAATGCTAATACCATAAGTGGTACAAAACGAAGTTTAATGGTCAACATTGACAGATGCAAGATGATAGACCTCATTTATTTTAGCAATAAGTATAATAACAAAGAGATACACCATGATGATTCGCAACGCGCAATTCTGCTTGCAAAGTCTATGAGCCTTTGCTAGCACAATTTTCTTGTTCGCTCTTCGTTGTGGTACTTTTTTTTGCTGATTTCTAAGAGATTCTCTAGACTTTGTAATTTTACCCCTGAGAGAATGTGTCCTCCTCATCACTGTTTTCTATACAGCCACACGTGGCGAATAGATCAAGCGCTTTGTTACAAACTTTTTTATGAATGATCAAACATTGATCGCGAAGAGTGCGAATGAATGACGAGCCTAACTTTAAATGCAATATATGTGGTACCAGAGCTGAGTTTGTCGTTCAGCTGGAGCTTCTCAAGCAAAAAACGGGTTATGACCCTCTGCACTCTCAGGAGATGCCCTTCTATCTATGCAAGGATCATGAATATGTATACAAGAAGATGCAGCAAAACATAGACCTTAAAGATTATTTTCCTGAAACCATAAGAGAAAATCAGTAGATGCCTAAAAGAAACTTTAGGACACTGGATGAATTTAAGGCTCATCTTCACACAGAGGGAGCTACGCTGGCGGAGTTTTCCGGTAGTAAGGTCCCCTGTATTCTGATGAAACCGAAGAAATATGAACAAATACTGTATAATATTCGCGATAGAAAAGTACGCGTAGATACTGTTCTCGATATATTCTATGATGGACAAGACGTATTTGTGGACGTCCAAGTAAAGCTGCTAGGTACCGAATTCGACGAAAATTTTTTGCTATACGCAAACGACATGGTTGAATTCTTTGAGGCTTTAGCAGAAAGTGGATTGGTTTCAATTGCACCAGATTCGCAGCAGCATCCCAATTCCCAAAACCTTTTCATGATCCAATTACCGAAAAAAGATGCGGCAGAACGAGCGCTTGAAATAATCAAAGCTAATTTGAAAAAGCATAGTTAATAACATGTACCAGGTAAGTTAAAGTATGTCTCATTCTTCTTGTAAAAAACCGAAGGATGATCAAGGGGTTCCTCTTGAGATAGACACCCATTACCAGCTCTATGGCAAGCATGCCTGGGAAATAGAATACGGCGAGCCCTGCCCTACATGTAATCGGCGAATAGACGAGTTTGGATTTTGTGCATGCGGAAGTGCTCAGTAAGTCTTGAAAGGCTTACGGCAGGCAGAAATACCCTCTAGAGGATTATTGTATTGTCCTTATAAGAAATGTTAAACAACAACGAATGATATGACTTCAATGATTTGGACTATTATCAGTGTTGTGATCGCCATAATAGTGATAGTAATTCTACTAAGATTACTTGGGATCTGGGTCTGAGTTAGATGCTGGACAGATGGATGGAAAAGATGATCGAAAGCGCCACATCGGCCTACTTGCCTAAGGTAGAAGAGAAAGCCAAGGTGAGAAAAGCGGAGTTAGAGGAAATGAAGGCCAAGGTGAGAACTGATCCTGAACAGGTGGAGAAGTGGTTTAACAAGGAAATAGATAAGCTACAGAATATAGACCTAAAGGAAATTATGAAAGATGCGACGGCCGGGATTTGAACCCGGGTTACCAGATTGGCAATCTGATGTCCTAGACCAAACTGGACGACCGTCGCACGGAGACTATCGAGACTCTAAGGTTATTTAAAGCGTACGTGTCTACGAGATTAATATTATTGAGGTGTAGCCTCTACTCTCAGTAACATGCTCATCCTCGATTTCTTCTACCACTGAGGTAAGTGAAATCAGATCGCGCCTTTGACAACTATTTGCATTGATTATTATATAATCGTCTAAAATATCGGCACCTTTCATGCTCTCGTTACTGACAGAGAATTCAATTGGTGAACTTGAATTTATCAACAGCAATTGATCTTTCTGATATTTTCCAATCCGAACCTGCCTCCCAGGCCTTGGAGTTGCTTTTATCTTGATCTTTATTTCGCCTAGAGGGTGAATTGTAAAGCGCCTCATACTGTTTACCAGAACTTCCAACTCAAAAGGGTAGCCTGCTGTGTTCTCTGCCATTTTATTAACGCCGTCATTCATAACAATGTCAACCTTTCTGATGCTAGTGCCATATTTCACAATCCATTCGTTCGTAGTTTTAACAATACTGTTTATTATTGCCTTTCTTCTTGCAGTTTCCTGCTCGCCCAGCTGATAGCGCTCGATCCAGTCCATGTAGTCACGACTAATATCTGTGATGAACTCAGTACATGTATTTTGGTAGTCTTCTATGCTAGTAGCCCGTTCGGATCCTGAATCAGTTGCAAACATCTTGACAATCCTAAATGTCACGTAGCGATTTAAAAAGATGCAAGTTATGCACTATTCTGGAGTACCTGTGCCATCTTTTTTGCCTGATATGTGATTATGATGTCGGCTCCGGCTCGTTTTATGGATGTCAGGAATTCCGTCATAACTGAGTTTTCATCGATCCAGCCGTTCATAGCCGCTGCCTTGATCAGCGCATACTCTCCAGAAACACTGTAAGCGCATATGGGAACATGCGTGTTCTGTCTGACAGTGTATACAAGATCGAGGTATGGTATGGCAGGCTTTATCATGACAATATCAACTCCCTCTGC
>DATAAU010000039.1:0-6198 GCA_036259955.1 Nitrososphaera sp.
AACTTCTTCTACGTCGGCCTTATGTGCTGCATCCAAAATATCTCTAGACTTGAATCTTAGAGATAACGGGATAAATGAAATGTATACGGCAATTATTTCTGAATTATTTTGTTTTGAGATTTCTAAGGCCTTATATGCGGCTTTTATGGATTGTTGAGAACCATCAATACCTACCAATATTTTTGATATTTTGTGGAACATTATAATGAAACATTCCTTTTCGTTGTTAATTTAATTTATCGATATTAATTGTAGATGTAACTCAATGATTATGATGTATCTATACATGATTATCGTAATTTGTATCCTATAAAAATAATTGATTAATGATATACTAAAAGGGAAATCGAGAGCCTTTATGAGGATGAATTCGATGTCATTATGTGTCTTCACTTTCATGCCCTACACAGATTTGTAAGCATAGTGCTAAATTAGCCATAATCATTTATGGCGAGATGCTGACATGACATGACAAATATGTAAGCAGCATTGATCACTATCCTAAGTAATTGTTACTAGATTGAGCCAAAGGCGATTTTATTTTTTTCATCTTTTTGCATTATAGAATTACACTGGGAACTATATTTGACATGTTATATTACACCTAATCTGGCGATGCTTTGTCATGAAACAAAACTGATTAATGATTAGGACTGACTCAAAGGAATCTTTGATATTTGAAGCATTTCTTGACCAACGGATATAATAGTAAACGAAGAAAACCACCCAATATCTGCAGTTCTACCCTAAGAAAATAAACAGTAAAAAGCAATTAAGCTCACAACATATCATGTCCGATGAAACCAGCACAGCTAGCATAACTCCAGTAGGAGAAATAATGAGTGAGCAGATAGAAACCATAAATTTGTCAAATACTGCCCAAGAATCGGCAATTAAAATGTCGGATAGAAATGTAAGCTCACTTGTAGTGCTAGATGACAATGGCAGGGCTATTGGAATAATAACTGAGCGCGATTTGGTAAGGCGTGTCTGTACAAAGGATGTATCTAGTAGTTCAATGAATGTCGAAAATGTAATATCCTCTCCTGTCAAGGCTGTATCACCTGAGACTCCTGTCGATGAGGTTGCAGATGTTATGGTTAGCAACAAACTTCGTCATGTAGTAATTGTAGATAAGAATCAACAGCCTGTCGGAATTATTAGTGCTACAGATATTGTAGCATATGTCAGAGAGAATAGCGAGACTACGGTCAAAATAAGCAGCGACGTGATAGATGCGCTAGAAAGAGAAGGCAGGCACACAGGAATATGATCTTCTAAAAGAGACTTTTGCTTTGACTCTATTTGTGGACATATTGCAACTGACCTCGGTAAATCTGTGGATGGTTAAGCTTGTTCCCCTTACCTTTTGAGAAGAGGGCAAAAGATCTTGCTATCAAGGAGCACATAGCCGTCAAGCTGAGAAGCTTGAAATGCAACGGTTTTGGAAGCGAAATTTCTGTTGCAACTACCTGATTACAATTACTTCTAAAGTCAATGTCATCAGAACGGTACGTGGCCAAAATTTAGCCCAAAAGCAATATCACAGCTTGGTTAATATTAACAAGAGCATAATAGATATTTGGATAAATATACACGCAGGGGAATGGAACAGAATAGAAAAAGAAGTGCCCTATACTGGATGATACTATAACAAGCTCGTTTTCTCCGGCTTTACTTACAACATACTTTAAAAGCCGATTTTGAGAACTTCTGTAACTTCTAACATCAATATCTAGCAATACCAACGAAACTATGGGCAAGATCATTTAACATGAAAGACTCGAATATGCAATTGACTTATGTCATTTGATATAGAGGGGTTAAAGACCAAGTGAGCTCATTTTTGGCAAAGGTAGTAAAGAAATGAAAACACATCATAATGTATCGGCTAAATCCCATGTCAAGTATTGGATCGTAGAAGATAGAGTCTTGAGCAAAATAGTTATAATGCCTTAATAGAGAATGCATGCTACTTGAAGATATGAATCTTTAAGTATTATGCAATTCAACTGAAAAAGTGAGTAGGCCTTGCAGTGGTCGACGCCTAATAGATATTCCTTTATCGCAAATAAATCGTCTCGTGTAGCAGATGCCTGCAGGTTACTATAGACTAGTACAACAAATTCACTTATGGCCTATCTCTGGTTATGAGAATATTGGAGTGATTGCGATGAAAAGAAATCAAAATTCAATTGGTTTTGACGATAACAATAGTGATGATTTTTCTTCTATCCTGAATGAGAAGATTGGTTTGGAAGTTCATGCACCAGATGGGTGGCAGGAAATCATTTCACCGCAGGAGCTCCAAAGATTAGTTAAAAGCGGAGATCAAGTTGGTTTACATGTACTTGTTGGAGATATACGCAAGTCCACTTTTCTAATGAAAGAATCTATTTCATCACAGCGTTTTGCAATCATCACTCGTGATTTTATGAAAGCTGTTAAAGATGCTGCTAGCAAAAATGATGGATGGTTTGATAAATTTACGGGAGATGGGTTTATCATTTATTGGATTTATGGAGATGAGACAAACCAACAAAAATATGTCCCTGAGATGCTCTCTTTCTGTGATGCGCTGCTTTCTATCTTCCCAGAAGTTATGGATAAATACCGCGCAAATTCCACAAATTTTCCTGCCGACATCGGTTTCTCTATAGGAATTGATTCTGGCCTGTGTAACTTGGTCAGGATTGAAGATTTGAATGTCATCGGTCCTCCAGTCGTGGGTGCTAGTCGTATGGTGGCGGAGGCAGAACCATTTGAGGCTCTCTTTAATGTATCACTTGGTACGTGGCTAGATAAAGATAAGGAAAGGCTATCTAGAGATTATGGAATTCATATTGAAAAAAAATGTATTAAAACAGCAGAATATGGGGAGAAAGGACAGGAAGCATATTCTGTGCGATTTCAGAAATAGTCAAAGTATATGGTCGATGCTAGATAAATTGAGAATATACCAATTCTGTAAAATTTCGGCAGGGTATTTTTCTTTCAAAAATATAAAAATAAGAAAGAAGTAAGAGACCCAGAGGGACTCAGCAAAAAAATTTGAAATTTGGACTCACGGAATTACCAAAACGGAATAAAAATAATGATCAAATTGCCTATACATGCCCGTATTAATTATGGATTGTTAGCGAACCCTTTATTGTTACGAAGTTGCTTACCAATCATTTATTGGAAAATTGTATGATAACACAGATAGCATGCTATACAGAAATCAAGCAGAGGTTGTAGTTTGTTATTACATATATTACTTGTTTCTTTTTATCCGCAAATTATAGAAAGAGTGCTCATTCCTAAAGTCTTAAGCCGTTTGGCCACAACAACAGCCAAAATACGTCCAAACTACAAAATAGCCTCTCCCGCATACGTGCCACTGATCACAGCAGTATACGGACTATTTGAATGAAAGATTGCTCCTGTACCCAATATGTTTATCTGACCCGTAATAGTCTGCCAGTTATCCTGTGATTGAATCTGCATCGCGCCATCAAAGATCTGATAAGCATTTGCTAAGAGTCCTGATCGTGCGTTGAAGACATTAGCGCCTACTGCGCTCAAGTTTGGATCAGGCTGTACAGTTATTATCTGTGTCTCCGGATCAAATGTTGTGAATGCAAGGTCAATCTGTGAATCGCTGCCCAAGAATGCATTGTTTGTCATAAACCAAATTGCCCCGGATTCAGGAGATCCTCCAGGATTGCCCGAAATAAGAAAGACCTCAAAGGGATTTATTCCATTTTGTGTACCTGCAGGACCAATGGGAACTTGAGTTATGAGCAACTGTCCTTCTCTTTGAAACGATATGTCTAACGCCTGACCTTGAATGATGACGTTATATACGGAATATTGTACACCCAGCTGACCAAATGCAGAGGTAGCAGAAAGATTTTGATAAAGACAAAGCTGTGTTACTATCATAAGCGTAATTATTGAGGCTGCTTTTGTTGATGTCGAAGCAAATTTTATTTCTTGAAACATGAGGATTTGAGTTTTTAGGGCGATAATATATGATATTACTCATTCTATGCTATAATCTATGAAACCATTCTGAAAGAATTGTATGCATACCTTGTTAATAGGATGTATGCAGTCAGGCCGCATATATACATATTACGTCGCTAGGTCAATTAGGCCTCGCGCTTTATAATTTTCTGCCCTACAGTGTTTGTGCGTCACTATATCGTATACACGAATTAGCAATCAGAATTCTTGTCGCTTATTCTGTTGCCGAGAGTTTTGAAGATATCGCAAATTTAGTTCTGCTAATTGTCTAAAGGGATCAAAAGTATTTGAAGCGAATACAATGGTTCAATTCTTTTGCTCAATGTACGCAAGCTGTTCTCAGCGTATGATGACTTATGCAAACACAACTTGCTATGCAACGTTAGCTATTAATGAAGAAGGTGCATCATATCAAGAACAAGAGGTTATTGATGACAGAATATAAAAGGTATAAAGCTTCCTTTTGCAAAGAACATATACGCTGAAAATATTGAGCAAGAGCATACATAATAATAATAATTTCAAAACTGAAGAAGGCAGAATGAGAGTTGGTCTGTGTTTATTATACTTAGGTTGGCGGCATAAAAGATGATAAGTATAGACTAAATTGTATAAGTGGAAGGGTTATTAAAATAATTAGTTCCAGTCTTGAGCTGTCTTGCTAGGTGAACTACGGTAGAGTTCAATTGTCTATTTGCTTCATCCATTTGTGGCCCATCTATTGGCCAAGACAAAATACCGTAGTAGGACTTATTACAAGCATCAATCATCATCTTCTTTGCAATCCAAACACCATAACGTCTTCTAAGTGCGAGCTGTCTTGGACTATCATCAATTACAGGATATCCACATTCACCTATTATGCAGAGCTTTTTTCCAAAATCGTTCCAATCATAATAGGGAATTTCTCCTGATTCATTATAAATATGAAAATCACAAAAGTCGACGTCAAGGTAAGAATACTTGGCAGCATTTTTTCTTCTCATCCAGCCTATACTGCATTTGAAATCATGATTATTATGAAAGTAATTGCACCATTTGTTGAGCGCAGATTCCAATTCGTTCCATGTGGTTATATTGTATTCGATCAATCCCTCTGGCTCATTCATTAGGTCAATAGCGAAGAGCGTAGCAGTATGATTTGACAGAAATTCACATAATTGGGGTAGAATGTTGCTGATAAATCTAGTCCCGTGAATCGCCAGCCCCATCGCATCCAGAGTTGCAGGTCTGTGTTTTGCTGCCCAAGCGTCAAATAGACAGAGATACACCCTGATATTACTCTGAGCAGCCAAGTCTAATATTTTCTTCAAAGATTTCAGAAATGTCGTTTCTATTGAGACAAGCTCGTTATTATCATCAAATATCAAACCTTCCATTCCTTCAAATAGCCAAATTCTTACTAAGTCGATGTCATAAACTTGGCTGAAAAAGGATCCAACAGTATCAAAATTGTTTGGAAGATAGGGCCGCCATTTAGAGAATTGATTATTTCCCAAATCATGATCGTATTGTCCTCCAAAGCAGGGCTTATTCAAGCCAACAAGAAAATTTCTCGTCAAGTTCTGCTACTCAGCCTCATACAATGCATTATAATATAATCTCAGATTATTATATGATCATTCATTTCCTGACTCTTGGCAGAAAGAAGGAGAAATGAGGCTAGAAATGCCGCAAATTCGGACGTCTTGATTTGAATACTCACATAGCCGTCGTATTCCATCGATGTTTGGAGCTCTATCATCATCCCACCGCCTTCCATTTGCAAAGCCTAATGTTATCCTTTTCCAATGAATAGCGATATCATTCGTCATATCGTAGATAAGTTTGACCACCTTGACATCGTTTCAAATAGCCGATCCATTGATTTCTCTTCGGTCATAGCGATCTTTGTATTCTATCAAAAGGATACTATATTATTGATAATCCAGTATGGATCTTGCTTTACCCTTTATGTGAATATTCTACAAAGATCCTTTATCGATTTATGTTATTATTACCCATCAAGCCAATTTTGGTCAGAAGACATCGCAGTCTTGTAGTATGCCCCTGCCTAGTTACAGAGCTGTTCAATGCACTAAGGAATAACAGTGCGCCATTGTTGGTTTGTCGTTTCCGCTGTTATTGTACTGTATTTTTTTCTTGCTACCGAGATTTTGCTTCTTACCTTTTATTTGTGAAATCCGT
>DATAAU010000040.1:0-6817 GCA_036259955.1 Nitrososphaera sp.
GGTGCTAATATAGTGGTAACAAGTCCTATTGCAACTGCGATTGAGAACAAAGTCATATCTATAACCCCAAGACCAAAGCCTATAGAGGCAATCACGAGCTCAACCATTCCTCTCCCGTTCATGAGAAAGCCTATCGCCAGACTTACCTCACGGCTAAATCCCACAATCTTCGCACCGATATAACCCGCCGCTACTTTAGTGACTATTGCGACTCCTAGGAGGGCTAAAAAGAGAGGTATCGCGCTTACAAGTGACTGCATATTGAATTCTATACCGATTAGTGCAAAAAATATAGGCGCAAAAAAACCAAATGTAACTGCTGAGATGGTTCCGTATACTTTGTTAAAATTCTCTCTGCCTATTCTCCCCTTATAGACTACAAGCCCCGAGAAGAACGTACCAATAACGAAATGAAGTCCGATGTCTTGTGCTATAAGCGATATTGCTATTGCCGTTATCAGCAATACTCCAAATGCTGCTTCCTTTGTCTGTAGCTTCTTAAAAAATGGTTCGACTCTTTTTCGCAACCCACCTGCAATTTTTCTTAGTATGATGTCTAGTAGAAATATACCTCCCAGGAATACGGCTATATTGATTCCAGATACTATAATATCGCCAACATTGAGCTGGCCCGTGCCACCATCAGCTGCAAGTTGTAGAATTATGGAAAGCATAACTAATGACATGATATCGTTGACAACCGCCGCCGTAATCACAGTATTTCCAAGCTTACTGTTCAGGATTCCAAATTGCATTAGAACTATGGCGCTAACCGGAACAGCGGTTATTGATAATAGTAGGCCCATAAACAATGATTCAACTATTGTCAGCCCAAAAAGAAGTGATGTCCCAGTGCCCGATAAAAGTGGAATGAAGAACGCAATGATCGATATCACTATTGCAGACCCTCCCGCACGCCTGATCTCACGCGGATCCATCTCCAGGCCAGCAAGGAACATCAAAAAGAATACAGCGAGGTTTGAGAGCACGTGGAGGTCACTACTAGGCAGTACCAGCCCAAGAATCGACGGACCTATTATGAGTCCCGCCAATAGCTCACCCACGAGAGGGGGCTGCCCTATGCGCTGAAAAATTTCGCCTAGTATTCTGGCAGCGACCAGAATTATGATGATGCTAACGAATAGTTGCTCCGTCGCCAAGCGGATATAATAGAATGATGTTTAATAAAACGGTTCGCGGTGCCTCCGTTAAAATGACATTCAAATCTCTCAACATCGCTAGGCAAGTATTAAGAGTCAATCTAGCTGTTGATTTCTTATGGAGGTTATTCATGTAAAAGAGGATTATGTTCAGCATTTCTGTAATAGAAATGCCTAGAAGGTATTGTTCTGTTATCGTCTTGCGCTCGCATTGCGAGGTAGTATCCCTCCTCGTCGATTGTTATCTCAGGTATGCACCGCTAATAATCGCTGGAGATAGTACAATGGCCATACGACAATAAACCTGAATGAATAGAAGTAGGATAGCTCTTCACCTGTTATTGGTAGCGATAGTCATTGGGTCGAATTTACTATTTTTGCCCTTAAAGACCTGTAATTGAACTCACCTACCTGTAATTACCCGTAACTGTCATCTTTTTCTTTTGAAATCAAAGGCAATAGTTCCGTAGTTCTCAATATCGTACCACGGGCTCAGCTAGCCTGACTGGCTCTCCTAGAAGAATAGACGGCAGTAGCGGCCTATATCCCTGAGGAGTTTGGGGAGTCAGGTCAGATACAGGTTGTAACAGAACAGAATAATAGCCAGCTTATTCCATTGATTACTCTACTGCCGCCAATTACATGATATCCTTTCGAGTTTTTATTCATTGACGTTTACTGTCGTATTTCAATGTTGATTATGGGTTTCTCGTCTCCTTTCAATAGCCTATATAATCTCCCTCTAGCAACTACTCCTCCTTCACGTAAAGTTCATATATTTCGCTAGCGATATTACTAGCGATATGATTTCCGAATGGTTAGCAAGAGTAGGAAGTGCCATCCCTCGGGGTTTTTCTAGACAGTACATACTATCACTTCTAAGAGATCAGCCTATGACGGGTAAGGAGATAATCGACAAGGCTACTCTTCAAAGTGACGGTAAATGGAAGCCGTCTCCAGGTCTCATTTATCCACTGCTTGGTAGGCTTCTAGATGACGGATTGGTAGTTGAAGACAAGGAGGGCAAGTATACAATCACAAAGAAAGGACTTGAGATAACATCCGACTTACAAACATTTGGAAATATGATCCAAAAGCAGTTTGATGTGATGCTCCGAGTAGGCAGTGTTGGTAGGTTCGTGGCGATGGATCTTATAGACAGAATCGCTGCAATTGGCACAGCCCTTAGTTCTAACCTGGATTCGATGACTCAAGAAGAGCGTGATAGGTACAAAGAGTTTCTGCAGAGTGAGTTGAAAAAGTTGTATGAGCAGGAAGCCAAAGACAGTCAGAAACAAGAGGTAAAAGTAGAATAATAGACATAGAAATTTTTCAAGGCCTTGTCTTCTCCAAAGCATAGGAGCGAGTATTAGCTAATATACATTCTTCTATAAACCAAAATTTATTATCTATTTCGTCATTTTATAAAATCCTTATTAAATCATTGCCATGGATACTTGCTTAACTTGCATCTAAAAACATAGCAAGGATGTGGTACCTCCCAATGGAAATTGTGAAATTAATACAGTACCGTAAGTGAATATGCCCTATGTCGGATGCAAGCTATTAATTCAAGTCAAGTCATGATGAGTACGCCGACGCGTTATGCTCGAAGAAATAAGAGAAAAGATCCGTCTGCTCGTGGACTCCCTAAATAAACTTGAGTTAGAGATTGCCGTTGCAACGGATGTTATGAAGGAGTATTATATTAGAGTGTCTCATGATATGCCCGATGGCAAAAGCTACTTCTTAAATGGTGTGCAGACAGGACCCGTAGTCAAGTCGTACCTACTTACCCATCACGGGATTGAGGTGCCTGGAGAAGAAATGATGCAAATACCTGAATTCATAGAGAGTGTACTACGCTTCGCAAATTACCCCAAGAGGAAAATAGAAGTTCTATGTGATCTTTTAACCCACCTTGAAAATATACATCTGATGAATCAAAAGGCACAGGTATAGTGGTTCACGCGTTAAAATCTATCCGAATCGTGATGAGGTTTAAAAGCGTATATTTAACTCATAGTATTCTAAGAATCCAATCAAGCATTCGTAATTAAAGTTATCTCAAATTACACACCCGATCTTAATCAAGACTTGATAGGGATGATTAATTGAAACCGTGGATTCTAATGGTGATTATCTTTTTTTATCCTATCTACGCGTTCTTATCCACTGTTATTTGACAGTTCTCTGGTTCGCGCAACACGTAACAAATGTCTATGCAAAATGGTTTCTTTTAACTATTACATAACTGGCTCTTCCTTGACATAAAGACTCACATCATCCGTCGTAACTTCAATACCCATTGTTCGAATGATAGCCTTCGCAGTCTCTATTCCTTCTCGCTCTATGATATTCCTTGCCATCTTGAGCCGATATGGTCTTGTCCACTGTTGCCCTATCTTGTATTTACCATGCATGTCTTTGGGGATGACCTTGATAACTGCAACCTCATGTACTGAGGGCATATTGGAATCAAGGGTTTCGTATCTGCCCTCCTTTTGGTATTTTGACATTAGCGCGTTAAGCGCAATTGCCTTTTCATCTTTGTCTTGCACGATCTCTGCCTTGCCTTTCATAACCACACTTATGTATAGTGTATCAGCTTGGGACGCATCTGTTGGATGAAAATAATAAGAAGGTAGGAAGCATATGTGCTGGTCAACTTCAAATCCGACGTTGGGATTACGTCTAATATTGTCAAGCTTCTCACCGAATGGGTGGGAATGCATGTATATCGCCCCGTCATGATAAACGAAGTTCATAGGAATCACCTGCGGATAACCATTGGAATCGAGGGAAGCTATTCTTCCAACCGGCTGGATGTTTAGAAACTGGATGATCTTTTCTTTTGACTGTATCTCGTATTTTCTGATCAGCTGCATCTCTTGTTGAACTGTATAGCTGTTCTTTGGTTAAAAGTTATACGATACTTCGCTCAAATAGGCCTGTGAATAGACGGACAATTCGTTACGGCATAGCTGGGTGCATAGTCGCTCTTGCTGCTGCAATTATCTACGCCGTAGTCAGGCTTTACGTTCTTGCGCATCGTGCTGATTTGTCTATCCTGCTTGTCAACGTTATTGGCTTTGTAGTCATAGGAGGTCTCTTAATTTACTTGACAAAGAAGTACGAGGTTCAAATTTGACCTTTATTTCCACTGCTGTAATCTGGGAGGAAAAGAGAGTAGTTGTTTAGGCATTCTCATAATTTCCTAACCTCTTTATTCTTTTAATAATAGGGAGATTCCTACTCCATCTCATCGCCTATTGCGTCGCCAAGACGATCTTACCTCTTGGATGTACATCTCTTTGGTAGTCAAGCGCAGCACGAGCCTCATCTAGTGGAAACGTCCTCTCTACATTTACCTGTATATTGTTTTGATCAATCCACTCTGCTAATCTTGTCAGTCGTTCCCTGTTCACTTGAGTAAATTGGTGTACGGCTTTTACACCAAACTGATCCATAAGCTCTTGGACTGGCTGCTCTAGCATGGATACAATAATGCCGCCTCTCTTTAGCACCTTAAAAGATCTTGTATATGTTTCACCACCCACAGTATCCAAGACTGCGTCATAGTCATGCGATAGCACATCCTCAAATTTCTGGGTCTTGTAGTCTATTACATCATCTGCTCTCAGCTCGTCTTTTACAAATTGGATATCGTTTGTGCTCACCGTGGTTGCTACATAAGCTCCAAGGTGCTTGGCTAGCTGGATAGCAATTGATCCTATGCCTCCTGCACCGCCATGGATTAGAATTTTTTGGCCATTAGACAATTGCATTGTTTCCACAAGCGCTTGCCAAGCACTCACGCCTACAAGGGGAAGACCTGCAGCTTGTTCATGATTCAGGGTCTTTGGTTTATGTGCCATTGTGTCTGCTTTTGCCAAAGCCATCTCCGCAAAAGCTCCTGATCCTCCCATCAGTATTCCTACTTGCCCATATACCTCATCGCCCTGTTTAATATTATCAGACGTGGCACTACCACCACCACTTCCTCCTACCTTTTCTATGACACCTGAAAAATCCATTCCCAAAGTTGTAGGGAATTGGAGAGGCGCCATTTCCTTATAGAATCCCTCACGAACTTTCCAGTCCACGGGGTTCACACCAGCTGCCGTTACACGTACTAAAACCATGCCGTCAGATGGATCATTTAGTGAGGGAGCAGTTGGGTTGATTTCAAGTACTTCGCTATCGCCATACGTCTTTATCTGAGCCGCTTTCATTGCTGTTATGGGGATATATCACATATTAAACAGTGGTAGTAACAAATTACTGAGTTAATAATTCCCACCATACTAGCTCTCGTAAATAACCTCCTTCTGCTAAAGGTGCTTTCCACACTATAACCAACCATCTGTAGCTTGACGCGATCAAAGTATAGCGACATGTACGAAAAATATTCTTACAGAAGACAATAAAGAAGGAGCAATTGGATACAAGAAGACTGTCCATCTCCTTCTACTATTGGTATCGAACTTGTATCTTTATTCCGTCCGAGTCATATGTAAAACCTGATCTCTCCTCCAAATCAACGAGTCCCTTACCATACCTTGACAATCGTTTTTCAACTCTCTGAAATTCCTCTTTACTTGGCAGATCTATGCTAAAGTGATTCAACCCGACGCTCTGTGGCGAAGCTGGCCTAATGTCAGTTCCAAGCCATGTATTAGTTCCGATATGGTGATGATATTTGCCTGCTGCAAAAAAGGCGGCACTGGGAATACTCGCTGTGAGGTTTAATCCAAGAATTTCTTGATAGAACTCTATTGTCTTGGCCAAGTTTCCGACATGTAAATGAACATGACCAATCGTTGTCTTGGAGGGCATCTCTTTCCATCCTTCATCAGTAGATTCTCTTAGCAAGTTTTTGGTATCCAATGGTAGTGTTGCCGCCTCTATCCTGTTGCCGTCCCATTTCCAATCTGTCATAGGTCTATCTCTGTAAATTTCAATTCCAATAAAATCCGGGTCGCGGATGTAGATAGCCTCCGATACAAGATGGTCGGCAAGACCGTCAAAATATACTTGGTCACGATTATCACTTAGATTCTGGAGCATATCTGCTAGGTATTTTCTCTCTGGAAGCAATATTGCAAAATGATATAATCCCGCCCTTCTGTTAGCAGGGACTAGCGGATCAAAAGAGTCATTGTCAGTGTTAGCCTTTATTTTTAACAATTCTATCAGATTAGACGAGCTGCCATCAACAGATAGCAGAGCTCTCTCATCTGAAATTCTGCTTAGTATCTTAAACCCTAGGATTTTCTCGTAGAAATCAAGCGACCGCTGAAGGTTAGTTACATTCAAACTAACATATCCTATATTCATGGAAGAACCGATCTTGAAGTCTTGTTGTTGTTCTCCTATCAAAGATTCATTTGTCTTATTCATCTTCATATGAAAGAATTGCTGTTCTGATTATTAAGTGTGGTAGTAATTTCATACCAAGTTGGTTAATTGTACCAATGTTGGTAAGCCGGGCCTAACTGTTATGATGGTTTTATAGATTGCTATATACCCGATGCCATGAGTAGTAGTGGTGCATTGTAAGAGAAAAACATGAATTTGATGAAGCCACCATAAAGAACAGTTTCCGGGCAGAAACCATAAGAATAACACTAAACCTTTCGCGATTCCAGCCATAG
>DATAAU010000041.1:0-8873 GCA_036259955.1 Nitrososphaera sp.
TGGCCAATTTGCTGGTGTTGGTTTTGCTATTCCATCAAATACAATATCCCAGATCGTGCCATCGCTTATCACCACAGGATCATACCAGCATCCCTGGCTCGGAATCGCAGGCAGCGATATGACTCCCAGCATAGCTGATCGTCTTGGTCTTGATGAGCCCCGCGGTTTTTTGGTCATGGATGTTGTAGCAGGAAGTCCTGCAGAAAAGGCTGGCATCCAAAGAGGTGACGAAGATGCGGTCATTGATGGTATACCGATAAAGCTAGGAGGAGATGTGATAATCGGGATAGACAACAACACAGTGAGAAGGATCGATGATATCATAGCCTATGTGGAAACGGAAAAGGCAGTAGGTCATGATCTAAAACTGACACTACTACGTGACGGGCAGACAGTTGAAGTCATTGCAACTCTGGCACCGCGACCTAGCCAACAACAATCTCCTTAACGGCAATTTTGTTTATTATTGCTTATTAGTAGTTTTATACGTCTCCAATTTTAGAAAACCATTAAGACATAATAAAGCAATTAAATCGTGGTTATATACTATCAAGCATGTTGTTGTTTCTGCTGTTACTGCTCATGTCTGATACTCTCAGGATAACCTTCTTCTTTGTGCAAGCTAGCTAGAATGAACGGGAGCATAAAGTGAAAAATTTCTTCTGTGGGCAGATAAGTTGCCTTATGGGCTTACATCTGATTACCCTCTTTAATTCGTGGTCAGAAGCAGCGATAACAGTCAAAACTATTGCAATTCCGATATATCTGAAGTTTTTCAATCTGCTCAGATATTAAAAAGATCTTTATGTTTCAGGCTAGAACCACTTGAGGATTGGAGTTTGTAAATTCATTACCTCGATAACTTTGAATATACTCCACTTCTTCCAGACAGGTGTTCATGATATTATTTCAAAGTAACATAAGCATAACAGCAGTGGATGGCAGTCAGCAACAGATAGATAGAACAAAGCCTAATAATATAATTTACATTCTGCCTATGAATTATTTATTAGTAATGTACACTTTCCAATACTACTGCATTTGCTCATAAATCATACTGTAGCGGAAATGCTTCACCATGCCTTAGAGTCAGGAGTAACCAAGACTGAAGCATATCATTTGATGGTAGAGTGTCCCACTGATGTGCTAGTGATAGCCGCAGGCAGGATAAGGGATAGGACAAGGCCCAATATAATCACATATTCGAGAAAAGTATTCATTAATCTCGTAAACCTTTGTCGCGATACATGTACTTATTGCACCTACAAAAAGGAACCAGCAGATCCACAGCTTTCAATGTTGAACCCTCATCAGGTTCTTGCAATAGCAGCGGCCGGCAAAAAATCTCGCTGCACAGAAGCATTATTTGTAACCGGCGAGCGGCCTGAGCAAAAATATAACCAAGCAAGAACTTGGCTTCGTTCTCTTGGTTATACATCAACCGTTGAATATATTTACCATATGAGTGAGCTTGTTCTTGAAAAAACGGGATTGCTACCACACACAAATGCCGGCAGCCTGACCAAAAAGGAAATGTCTATGCTGCAGGACACCAATGTAAGCCTTGGACTGATGCTTGAAACATCGAGCAAGCGATTAATGGAAAAGGGCATGCCTCATGAAAATGCACCAAGTAAGAATCCCAAGGTAAGGATTAAGACGCTTGAGAGTGCTGGAGAGCTCCGGATTCCTATCACTACTGGTCTGCTAGTAGGCATAGGTGAAACACAAGAAGATCTTATTGATTCGCTGTTTGTGATAAGGCAGTTGCATGAAAAATATGGTCATATACAGGAAGTTATAGTGCAGAATTTTGCTCCCAAGCCGGAGACCGCTATGGCAGAGTTTCCGCCAGCATGGCCTGAATACTTTCTTAGATCAGTTGCTATGGCGAGGATCGCGATGCCAGACATGAATATCCAAGTGCCACCAAACCTTAACCCTGACATCTTTGGCAACTACATATCCGCTGGCATAAATGACTGGGGCGGCATATCTCCCGTTACAGTTGATCATGTTAACCCAGAGTTTCCTTGGCCTTCTATTGGGTTAGTGAGAAAAGTAACTGAAAGCAAGGGGCACAAGCTAAGAGCGCGTCTTCCAATCTATCCTGAATTCCTTAAAGGTGGATTTATTACATCGGAACGGTTGCAGAAGTATGCAAGCTTGATTGTTGACAGCTCTGGATTGGTAAAGGAGGACTATTCTTATGTCAATGATTGATTCACTGCTAAAAAATGCTGACCCTATAGTGGCATCGACCCTTGATAGGGCGCTGAGTGGCAAGGATATATCAATAGATGAAGCAGTCAAACTGTTCGATTCTACTGGCCTTGAGATGAACCTTTCAGTAATGGTAGCAGATGAACTCCGCAAAAGGACATTGGGTGATTATACCACATATGTGGTCAACAGGAACATCAATTTTACAAACGTCTGCATCAAGCAGTGTGGTTTTTGCGCGTTTAGTAGAGACTTTCGCGAAGAGGAAGGATACTTTCTTCCCACTGAGGAGATTGTGAGAAGGGCTCAGGAAGCTGCAAGCCTTGGTGCGACGGAGATATGTATCCAGGCTGGCCTGCCACCTAGGATGGATGGACATCTCTATATCGATATTTGCAGGGCAGTCAAGAAAGATTTGCCAAATATGCATATCCATGCGTTTTCGCCTGAAGAAGTGCTATATGGAGCACTAAGATCTGAAACCCCTGTGCCAGAATACCTCAAAATGCTAAAAGAGGCTGGAGTTGGAAGCTTGCCCGGTACTGCTGCAGAAATTCTCGATCAGGGTATGAGAGATATAATCTCACCAGGCAGAATTTCCGTAGAAAACTGGATAGCAATCATCAAGCAAGCTCATGCTCTTGGAATACCTACTACTTCGACTATAATGTATGGCCACATTGAATCCTCCCGTCAGAAGGCAGAGCATATTGACCTTTTACGTAACATCCAAAAAGAGACACATGGGTTTACGGAATTTGTACCGCTCAGCTTTGTACACACTGAAGCTCCAATGTACAACCGGAAGACCATCCCTAGAATTAGACCGGGGGCAGACGGCAACGAGGTCATCAAGATGCATGCTGTGGCAAGGATAATGCTGAATAATCATATACCTAACATACAGGTATCATGGGTTAAGGAAGGAGCGAGGATGTCCCAGCTACTGCTCGCAGCTGGTGTAAATGACTTCGGCGGCACTCTGATTAACGAGAGTATTTCTACAGCTGCAGGTGCACCGCATGGCCAACTCATGAGACCAAAAGAGATCCGGCAACTGATTAGATCGGCCGGCAGAATACCAGTACAGCGCTCGACTACATACCAGACCCTGAAGGTCTTTGTCGACGAAAATGAGCATCAGGACTCATCCCTTGACAACATCGACAGCTCGCGGTTTGGGTCGTACCATCAGCTGATTAAACTAGATAAGTTCAGATTTAAAGATGATAAAAAAAACCATAGGAGCACGTAATGTTTTTGATATCTCTATATGACTCAGCCTAGATTGGAGACGGTATGGCTACGTTTACTCTAAATATTGCAAAGCCTTTGTTTGGTAAAGTGAGCGATCTCTTGTAATATCAACACTGCCTATGAGTCAATATCAGGAGATTCTTTCTATCAACCGCATGCACTTTATACCTTTCTCTATCTGATCTGCCAATGTAAGGAATATGATGACAGCAGGGCATCCATCGAGTTATCATACGGTTGTACTGGAGATGCACCCGTAAATTGTACGCCTGAAAATACAAACAGTCCTGCGAGTAAGACTGTAAGCGCTGACACAGAAAGCATCATGCTTCTGTATCTAACTGAGGAATAAGAGTACCTTATCATCAAAAATGATGCTGCGATAGTAGCCGCACTTGCTATCGACGCGATGACACCTGCATTTAGAAAGAACGCCTGCCAGTCTGTAAGCAGACCTGCGGCCGCAAATGCAATGGCTATTAGCACTATCCCCAGAAATGCATAGTGACGCACGCCCAGGTAGCGTGGTCGCCTGATGGCTTCTTCTGAAGTCTCAGAGCCTTCTGGTTGTATCTCTTCTTCTGTTCCCTTAAGGGGGGTAACTTCAGCATATTTGGGATCGACTTCACGCAAAAGTTGCAGACCCTCCTCTGTGATCATGTAGTACTTTGAGTTCTTGGTGACATAGTTGCCCATACGCTCAAGATGATAGTAGATGGAGCCTGTAGAAAGCCCTGTGGAAACCTTGATATCTGAAAAGCCAGCCACCCCGTTTTTATCAGCTATGGCCTTGAGAATCTTTATTCTAGTCCTTCGTGCCCGTAGCTGGGTCTCTCCTGTCAATAACCAGTGATGACCAGTAAAATCCTTTATCGATTTCGAAATGACTTCATAGAAGATAATATTAGAATATAATTCTAAATTAATTTTTAAACCTGACTGTTCATCCCTCATAAACTTGAACTATTGACGCTTTAGTCGCCGATGGCATAAAGTAACGCTTAATCGAGTTGACGGACAAGCTCAATCAAATTTGGAAATTTTGATGGCTAAATATATAACTTCAGCCGTCTAGGCATCTCAAACAAAATAGATGAAAAAGAGTAAAAACCTCCGCTTAAGGTATATGAGATCTTCTGATACAACCATTCTACCTCCTGGTTTGTGATACTCGTGACGGTATTATCTTGATTGCATCATCTATTCGATAATAGGCGTTAAGAAATCTAAGACCCTTTTCTGTAGTCTTGAATGTCCTAGTGTCTTTGTCATAGTTTAACAAGTCCATTTCAGTTAGAGTCTTCAAATAGTTTTTCAATTGCGTGTAGCTAAGAAATGCCTTGTACATTATCATGCTACGGTTAGTACCATTGATTTTGTTTGCGGATTTTAAAATGTCACCAATAATGTCAATTCTACTTCTCTGTGTCATGTATTCTTCTTCACGGCAATCGACGCATAGGATTAAAAAGCATTGTGGGCAAATCTCATTCGAAAGATAGCAGGCTTTTTTATCTATGGTGTTCCTAGGTATAAGGAATCTGCATTAAGTATAGAGGAATAAAAGAACACTTTTAAAGTGATTGCAACAGCAACAACGTTTCTTCTCTTATTAGCAACAATCCTCACATTCATTGGTGTTAGTGCAACTTTAGGCTCTTGGTCTTGTTGCTCCTGTCATTCTTCTTTATATGCTGTCGCTATGTACTTTTCAAATCTTGATAACCTGTATTCATATTGAGCACCAGTAGCTTTGTTCGCTTGCTGAACATTCCTGATATACTTAGTGAGATATCTGCTTCCAATACTTTTATTGTCTATGGTGATCGTCACTATTGGAGCTGTAGTCATTGTTTTCACGTCTGCCACTTTCTCTCTCTACAGAGGTCAGCTTTAAGGTTTGGGTTTATCAGGTAGTAATCTTGATAAACCTAATTATTTGTGCAAATAGATTACTGCTTGTTGATTCGTTATGTCTGGTTAGCCTTTTGTGCGCTTCTACTATTGATGGCCACTCTCTTATCTGTCCCCGAACCAAAGATGGAATTGGCAGAAGGATCGACAGCCAAACATAGACCCGCATTTCCACTGGCTGATTGGGATATTTCTGAAAGCCAAACGGGCATATTGGCATTTACATCTTCAATACCTGTAGCATATGAGGATGTTGCTACTTCTGAGCGGTGGCAATGGGATACAAAAAGTGCTAGATCAGGTACAACTGCTTTCATGCTAGTTGAAAATATGGACGAGCTGCCCAAATTCCTGACACACACAAATTCAAATAATAATATAATCTACAGCAGCAGCGGCAGCAGCGACTACCAAATTGGAATTAACAACACAGGTGACATCGTTGGAATGGAGCCGCAAATTCAGAATGAGAGTCGCTATGTTAAATGGACCGATCCAAAAGAAAAAGCTGCAACCACATTTATCCCTGAAGGCTGGGGTGCAGATCTACAGATAATCAGGCCATACCAATCCATGACTGGCTTTGTATTCTTTGCAAGAGGAGATGAAAACACGCTTGTGTATGTTTTTCAGCCGTTCATGCCTTTGTACATCTTCCCAAGCACATCGCTTTGCGAAACCGAGCGCATTTGCTTTAGTTCTATAATATCTGCAGAGAAGGTCCGGGAAATGTCCATTGGAAATGCCCCAATATCTGTTTCTAACTTTAAGACACCTGAGCAGTATTTCACAAGTGAACTTTTGCCAGTGTTGACAAGAAATCTGAATGGATATACTGTTGATTCTGCCCAGTCAGTTTACCCGTCAATATATGGAGGCGGTGGCAATTCCACTGATCTGGTGCCAGGTTATGATGTGGATTACACTTTTAATGTAGAAAATAAGAGAATTTCTGGAAAAGCAATGGTATTTACGCGTAATTATACCATTGCCGATGGCACTGGTATTTGGAACGGCTTTATAGTTGGAATCGAGTCCTCTGAGAATAATTTTGATAAAGCATTCCAGCAGGCGACAGTGACTCTATTGAATTTGCAGTTTGAAGAAGAATGGTTTAATAGCGAAAAGGATGTGCTGCTCAAAAATGCAAATACAAGTCAGGTGCTTGGAGCAATTCCAGAGTTGATGGCAAACAGCACATTAGACGACTTTTATCTCATTGTTCCAACAGCCGCTTACCAACTAGTAAGATCTTATAATAACACTGTCGTGGCAGACTACCTCGATAAAGATAGTGGCAAGATTTTGCATCTGCCCCTATTTCCTGAGATGCAGCACTGGTATCTAAGTGATGGTGATCAGCTTGTCGGCAGGGACATGAGTAGCGATATGATAATGATGAATGCCAGCTCGCTTGAGCCTCTATCCTAGCAAGACTTATACAGACATCTTTATTCTATCCATAGCACGATGTCCGCTTAGTGGGGTCGTAGCGAAGCCAGGCATCGCAACGGGCTCCAGATCTGATAAAAGGGGCTAAATTATCCTATCAGGAGAAAGAAGAAACCCGTGGGTCAAGGGTTCAATTGATTGTGGCAACAGCCACATCAGAACAAATCCCTTCGGCCCCACTAATTTAACTCGCTCAGACTTATCTCTTTTCATAGCAGTTTGCATTTTTCTTGATGTAATAGGCCCCACTCTAGTTGACTCATTTATTCTCTTTTTCTAATAAAGCAATAATCTATTGCCCAATGGACGTAATGAATAGTGCATGTAGAGTAGTGTTTGGATTCTTTCTGTGTAATCTCGAGGTAGTTGCTGTGAGAAGTTTTAACAATTATGATGCATCTAAAAATGCATTTCTATTGATTAGCAATTGTCATTCTGATCACCCATTTTCAAACCTTTAAGTTCTAACATCTACTGCTTTGCCTCTTTCTCTCTTTTCCGAGAATTTTTCGCAATACAGATAACAGTTTCCATGATCAATTTTTCATCGAGTATTGTTAAGCACAGTAAAATTATGATGTTTATTCTCACAAAATTCTTATCTATTGATGGAAAGGCTCTATCAACTGTGAGCCAATACCGAAAGAGAATATCAACAGAAACACAAGGCTTCGGAGTTTCAAAAAGAGAGTCCCATAATTCTTCAAGATTTTATAGTCGTAAACTTTACAGACAGAGCACAATAAATAATGGAGAAAGCAATAGTGTGCACAAATATAGTGAGAATCGTATTGAGCCCCAAAAATTAAACAAACTTTTTTGTAAGAGCAGCGAAAGGATGGACGAACTGCCTGCAAATAGTGTTCATCTTATGGTTACCTCTCCCCCATATAATGTTGGCAAAGATTACGATCAAGATTTGAGCATAAAAGAATATCGAAACTTGCTAAAGCAAGTCTTCAAAGAGACATTTCGTGTACTTGTATACGGTGGAAGAGCATGCATCAATATCGCAAATTTAGGAAGGAAGCCATACATCCCATTACATAGTTACATAATTGAAGATATGCATGAATTAGGCTTTCTTATGCGTGGCGAGATAATTTGGAACAAGGCTGCAAGCTCTGGAATTTCTACTGCATGGGGAAGTTGGCAATCCGCATCTAATCCAACATTAAGAGATGTCCATGAATATGTGCTAATGTTCTCCAAAGGAACTTTTTATCGTAGCTCTCATAATAAAGAAAATACAATAACAAAGGGAGAATTTCTCACATTTACAAAGAGCACTTGGGATTTTCCTGCAGAATCTGCAACTCGTGTTGGTCATCCTGCTCCTTTTCCAATCGAGCTTCCGTACCGTTGCATACAGCTTTATACATTCAAAGGTGAAGTTGTGCTAGATCCATTTTGTGGCATCGGTTCTACGTGTATTGCAGCTATAAAAAGCGGAAGGGATTTTGTAGGATATGATATAAGTAACGAGTATGTTGAAATAGCAAATAGAAGAATTAATCAACTCCTGCTACATTAGGTCAGTCTTACTTCTCACCAAGATTTAGCGTTCTTTGTATCTCTGTATCTTAATTTGAAGGATCTTTCTGTGTTATTCTCTGTATAGAAATAAATCACAAAATCTGATCCTCGGGGTCAGGTTATTATAATGTAGAAAGGGAAAGTAGACTGAGCTTTTGAGGTTAGCACGGTAAACCCCGTCAATACGACCCTCTCTTACTGGTTTCGCCATCTATACACGAATATTAGTATCCGATGAGGATACGCTAATTGTCTAGTACCTTTCTATTAAATAAGAAACATATGAACAGAAAGGTAGAAAAGAGCCTTCTTTGGATTATGACAGTATAAATGCCAATCACAGATGCAGCAAAGAAACAGATTGCGCAGCAGCGCAGGTTGTTCTTCAAGATATGCTTCAAATGCGGAGCCAAGAATCCTATCTCGACTACTAGGTGCAGGAAATGCCATGGCAGCCAAATGAGGCTAAAGAACAGGACGCTGGGAGCCAA
>DATAAU010000042.1:0-11364 GCA_036259955.1 Nitrososphaera sp.
AGAGGTGCTAGCATTTCTGGAAATGCATTTGAGGTACTCCAGTCGGTTGATATGGTAGGCAATGAATTTCATTATGATATCGGTACGGGTTACTGTGGAAAGTATCAGCCCGCAAAGGTTGATGGTGGCGGCCCATATATCAGATGCACAGCGGTAATCGGAGGGCTACAAGATTGACGCTAGATCTTTTGCGATTCGCAATAAAGCAGGCTGAATCTCTTGGAGCAAGTGAAGCAGAAGTGTATGCGGCTACCAATAATGAATCAGAGGTCTTCATAGAGAATAATGACGTCAAGCAAGCCAAGTCACAGGGATCCTCTTCTATAGGCATCAGGGTTATCCTCGATGGCTCGACCGGGTTTTACTCTACTAACGATCTAGCCAAAAGCAGAATTCAAGATGCAGTAGCCATGGCAATTAAGGTCTGCCGGGCAAGTCCAAAGGACAGACACAATACCCTTCCGTCCAAGACAAGGTCAAAGCTAAAACCACTTCGAGGCATATATGATAGAAATGCAGAATCATTTAGAACATTAGACGCAGCAAGGATGGCATCTGACATGCTCAAATCGGCCAAATCTTACGATAGTAGGGTAAGTGTCGACAGTGGCAACTTTAGTGCCCAAGTTGTGACACACTCACTTGCAAACTCCAATGGCATAGAGCGAAAAGAGAAGGCAAGTGTATTTTCGTGGTCTATAATGGGCATGGCGATAGAAAATACTGAAATATCGAGTTTTGACTACCAAGTAGGCAGCTCGCATAATGTCAGAGACATTAATGTGCATAATACCGCAAGCGAATTTGCAGAGACGGTAGTAAGTTCGCTTGGTACCCGCAAGATTGACGAAAACTTCAAGGGAGAAATGTTGCTAACCCCAATGGCTGCGAACGAAATGATAGAGGAAGTAATTGCGCATTCAATCAGTTCTGATGCGGTGCAGAAAAAATCCAGCCGCTTTGCAGGAAAGTTAGACAAACAGGTAGCTTCAGATCTACTGACTGTAGAAGATGACGCAACTAACGTTGAGGGAATTAGTGCATCTAGCTTTGACAGAGAGGGTGTTCCTCATCGCCGAAATGTTGTAATAGAAAAAGGGATTCTAAAGAAGTTTCTTTATAATACATACACCGCAAGCAAAGAAGGCGTAAGGAGTACAGGCAACGCAGGTGGATCAACAAGCTACCCTCCAACGGTCTCGACAACTAATTTTCTCGTAAAACCTATGAATTCAAGTGTCGATACACTGGTGTCTGAAATAGATAAGGGCATGATCGTAAGCAGGTTTTCTGGTAATGTAAATCCTGTTAATGGAGATTTTTCAGGTGTTGTCAAAGGAGGCCAGCTGGTCTTGAATGGGAGTATCGAGCATTCTGTCAAGGAGGTAATGGTGGCGGGGAACGTCTTCGAGGCCCTGCGTAAACTGAACGGGATTTCAAGGGAGCGAAAAGTGATTTACGATTCCATACTGCCTTATATGCGATTTGATGGCATCTCCTTTACTGCAGGATGAGTAAAAAAATAATGGAAGAGAAAGAAGAAAGATTTGATGTTGTAGTAGTTGGTGGAGGACCTGCAGGACTTTCAGCCGCATATACTGCAGCAAAGGGTGGAGCAAAAGTAGTTCTATTTGAGAAGGACCAGTCCATTGCGCACAGCATCAGGACAAGCGGCGTAACTTGGATTTCTGAAATGGAGAGGCTTGGCGTACCAAACAAGTTTTACAATCCCATTCAGAATTATCGCTTCGTATCGCCATCTAATGATGTTTTTATCAGAGGCGACACAGCCAAATCATGCGTGCTTGACGTTAGAGCCGCTTATCAGCATCTTGCTTTTCTTGCAGCCCAGGAGGGCGCCCAGTTGATGATAAGAAGTACTGTTACGGATGTTATTAAAGAAGCGGGGCACAGAGTAATTGGCGTTAAGGCAAGCACACCAACCGGAAAATTGACTGTCCGTTCAAGCTTGGTTATAGATGCAAGCGGCTTTAGTACATCTGTTGGCCGAAAAGCAGGGGTAGTCGGCCAATGGAATCGCTATGGGATAGGTGCAGAATACGAATGCTATTGCGATGGTATAGACAGCGCCACATGGGTCCTTATGGTAGGGCAAAAGTATTCGGATGCAGGCTATGCTTGGTTATTTCCTCTCTCAGCAAATAGGGTGAGAGTCGGCGTAGGGATTGGCAGACCAGAATCCAATACCGAACCCCTTGAGAAGTTAAACAAAATTATTGAAAAAAGGTTAAAGCCGCTTGATGGAATTGGGGATGGTAAAATACAACCTTTAGAATTGCACTATGGGTTTATACCAAATGAGGGTGTCAGGGATACTAGCATTGCTGATGGGTTGATAATGGTCGGTGACTCTGCAGGCCAATCAAATCCACTTGTGCTAGAGGGCATACGCTACGCCATTGAATTTGGTAGGCTTGCTGGAAGGGTTGGAGCCGATTCGCTTTCGCATAATTCGGATAAAGAATCTCTGCTAGAATATGAACGATCATGGAAGGCCAAGGCAGAGGCCAAGATACATTCTGCTCTCAAGGTGCAGATGCGTTGGATTGGCTTAACTGACGAGCAATGGGATAAAGAGATTGAAATCCTCCGAGATATGACTGTCGATGAATTTTTGGACTTTATCAAGGCAGATTTCAGCAGAGTCAAAATGATGAAGCTTGCATTACACCATCCCAAAATGGCGGCACGTCAACTTTTCAACATGATTCTAAAGAGCTAATCCAAAAGATATTGCATTGACTAAACGCTAAGTAGAATTTCTTTTGGATAATTGCGAGCTTGTGTGGAATTGCGAACTCTTGTAAACAGGTAATATGCCTTGCTCTGGACTTCCTGGTTGTGCAATTACTTTACAAAGATAAAGTATTGTATGATCAATGCTGAAGGAATTATTCTCTTCTTAGAGCAACAATGGGAGATAGCCTTGATGCCTTCCATGCGGGATATATGCCTGCAATAACGCTGAGACCAACAGAAATGCCCCAAACAGTTGCTAGGTCATTAGGACGGAAGACAGGTGATATACTTGGTGGACCCGTGCTTGTACCGCCTTCGTCTGTTCCTCCCGATGAACTTATTCCTGCAGTCAGGACATAGCCTCCAGCGATACCTGCAAGTAGTCCAGAAGTGGCTCCAAGTATGCCTATCATTAGAGCTTCTGCCATGAAAAGGCTGAGTACATTACTACTCTGTGCTCCGATGGCCTTCATCGTGCCTATCTCTTTAGTCCTTTCCATGACAGAAGTATAAAGGGTAGTGATAATTCCAACTGCTCCTACAAGGAGTGCCACGAGTGCAATCCCTAGTATAAAAACAGTGAACCCTCCTGTGAACTCCCTTATCGTCTCAAGTATAGCCTCTGGCGATGTCACGCCTATATCATTTCCATATAGTTTCCTTATTTCCTCTTCAACAATATCCACAAAGTCCCCGGATTCCGCAGCAACCAAGAAACCGTCATACTTGCCAGATTTATGCATCAGAGCGTTTCCTGCATCTTCATTGAAAACAACCGCATTATCAATTGTTGGGTTGCCTGCGGGTTTAATTATACCTCTTACCACAAAACTTCGGGACTCTTCCTGTTGATTACCATTTTCATCGACGAATGTGTATGTGGCTCTCATTGTTTGACCTATCGTTGCAAAAGGTGCATTTTCACCTGGGGGATATGCTATCTGATCGGCTATGTAAATGGCAGACGGATCATTTGAGCGTATAGCAGAACCTTCTTCAAATTCCAGAGTAGGTGCTATAGTGTATAGCTTGACTGGATCAATTGAAAAAACAGAGGTGGAAAGGGTCTTGCCAGATGCTTCTAGCTGTACCTGACCTTGATAAGATGAGATCACGTCGCTTACAAAAGGAAGAGAGCGTATCCTGGACTCAACAGCAGCATTTAATGTAATTTTAGGAACTGGTGGCGGACCCCCACCTCCAAAAGGACTAGATGAGGCTTCATCCTGTTGAGCACTTGTCACAAACAGTATATTTGGTGCAAGCAAACTAAAGGATTCATCAATGAACTTGCCAAAGCCAGCGCTAAGTCCATTAAGCGCAACCATGAGACTGCTTCCCACTACAACCATGAGTATAGTAAGGATTGATCTTACTTTTCTATCCTTCAAAGCGTCAACTGAGAGCAAGAAGATCTCCTTGATGTTCAATTCAGATCACTAATTTCTCTCTCTTTCCTATTTCTTTTGAGCGTTTAGATCTGCATCTGACGTGCGAGTGAAAACAATGATTTTCACGATGCTCGCTGCACATCGAAAGGAACCCAACCCAACCGCACAAGAATAGTTTTCGATCGATCATATATTGAAAACCTCTTTTTCGATCGTTCCATCTCTGATATAGATGGCTCTGTTTGTTGCCTCTGCTAGTGCGGGATTATGAGTTACCATAATGATAGTCCTCTTGTACTTTTGCGAAAGAATGCGGAGGAAGCTAAAGACCTCATTCCCTGTCTTTGTGTCCAAATTGCCAGTTGGCTCATCTGCAAGTATTATTGTGGGGTTATTCATCAATGCTCGAGCTATCGCAACCCTCTGCTGCTGACCTCCACTTAAGTTAGAAGGTTTGAATTTTGCTTTATCTCCAATGCCCAGCATATCAAGAAGCTTTTTAGCGCGACGATTACGGGCACTGCTGTTCATACCTCTAATAATGGCAGGCAGCTCAACATTTCTTTGAACAGTTGTTCTGCTAATTAGGTTATATGATTGGAAAATAAAACCAATCATTCTGTTTCGCATAGTAGCAATTTCAGAGTTGGTCAGTGAAAAAATATCGACACCCCCAATGAACACCCTTCCGGAAGTTGGTCTATCCAACGCACCAATCATATTTAGAAGGGTTGATTTGCCGCTCCCAGAAGGTCCAACAATCGCTAGAAATTCACCTTTGTTTACCTTAAAGGTGACGTCTCTTAGAGCTGTCACCCTTCCAGCAGCAGAGTCATATATCTTGAATAATTTTTCAACTTGCAGCGCTAAATTATCTTCCCTTTTGGGTTCATGTCGATAGAATGACTGAATTCTTTTTGTACTGTCAACCTCCTTGCTCATCCAGATGTATTCAGATGATTCTAAAAGCTATATAGAGTTGATGAAACCCTGCTAGTGCATAACCTAGCTGTATGAATGATATACGCTTTTATTGCAGTATGAATCATATAGTTGATGTTTCTTGAAAGAATGGGCTCGTAGGGCACTGATGAATCGAAGCTCGTCAACCAGTAACGGTAATTATTATTCGGTGAAGTCCATAACTTGTATTATACTTTTGCTTTCAGGATTCATACAGTATTCTTTTTACATGCCCATTTCGCCATTTGATAACGGCGCATACGGTCAAGAACAAATTGTTGAAGATGAACGATCAGATAATATCAACAATGACAGACCTGAGACCTCTGATTTTAGCCCAACACTGTCTGACACTATAGTAGAGATCAATCAGTCTTCTAATGAAGAACGATTCACTCCTCTGCAAGTGGAGCCCCGTGATGAAGAGGAGGATCAGCAGCAGCCGCCGCCCCGTGATGAAGAGGAGGAGGATCAGCAGCAAGTGCCGCCTGCTCCTCAGCAGCAAGTGCCGCCTGCTCCTATTACATCTACTGCGCCAATGCAAGAGACCATAACTGAGGACAACGCATCGGATCAATCAACTGGTCCGGTCAAGTTCAGATTTGTAGACTCGTTTTGGACTGACTATACTGCGCCTGGTGGGGTCATCGCAAGCACATCCTCTGAGAGTATTACTGCGCAGCCCCTGCCCCCTGTAGTACGGCAAGAAGTAGAACCCGGGCAGGGAGAAGCAATCCTTGCAGTCGTCTTGAGAAATCTCGGGTTTGCAGATGCAACAAGCATAAGCGGCTCACTTGATTTACCATCAGGTTTCAAAGCAATTGTTACTCCAGAAAATGTGGATTCAGATACTACCTTAGCAAGCTATAATGGAATAGTGAATGCAGGTCAGACCTTCACTCTGTACTTTCGTGTACTGGTGACAGCAGAGACTCAAGTGGGCAAAGAGTATACTGGTGAGCTTAAGATACGTTACTTTAGAGTGGACGAGCAAACAGAAGAAGATACGAGATCCACAACGCTGAAAATTCCATTTCGGTTAAGCGGCAGAGTTATTCTAAGTACCTCTGCTGTTGCAGCATTATCTAGCAATAGCAATACACAAACCATATCGCCTGGCCTATCCAATATTGTAAGTGCTAATCCTGGTATTGTCAATCCATTGAGAATAGAAATTAGCAATAATGGATCATCTGCTGCTACGGGAGTTGTAGTAGATGTGCTGCCGCCAGGTACAGTATCCTCTTCTACTGCTCAAAGCGGAGTAGATGCAACCGGCAACATAGTTAACAACAATAACAGTGCAGAAACTTCAACCTCTGTCCCTTCGCAGCAAGTGCTATCTTCTTCACCCTCTTCAGCGACAATGGTGATTGTCGGCTCACCTACGTTTAACATTGGCATTATCGGCGCAAAAGAAAGGAGGGAAATAGTACCCGCAATATTTCCTGCCGATACGGCCTCAGGGACGTTAACAACTTTGAACATTCAGATATCATATAATGACGTATACGGCAATAGGCGGACTCTAAACCATGTTATCGGTATTCAGATTTCGCCAGAGTCACCCCAATCAGGTTTGAATGTATTGCCTACCAGTTTTGCGTCCTGGGATACGATGCCTGGTCGCTCATTATCTCTAGTGAAAGCTATTAGCTTTGGAACGCCTTTGAATAATAATACGATGGCGACTCAAGGTGATATCGTCAGCAATGAAAGCAGCAGCGGCACAAATTTGTCCTCAAATCAACCTGAATCTATCCGAATTGTCGCAGGGAGCGTTCAAGATCTATCCTTTGCTGTTGCAAATAATAATAATAATAATAATAATCAAGGCGTGGCTATAACGGATGTTGTCGTATCTCTGTCATCTGAATCAAATGCATTGAGAATCCTCGGTGATTCGCGGTGGAACCTACAGAGCATAGGTCCTGGTTCGCGGCACCAGCTGTCAACTCAGGTATATGCTTCGACCTCTCTAATCGGAAGTCCTGCTTTTTTTACGGTAACGATGCAGTACATTAGAAACGGTAATGAGCTAAGGACAGAGTCGTTCCAGCTTGGTGCAATAGTTGTTGGAAACATCCAGATAAGTGCAAATGATGTTGCGATTAGTTATATAGGAGACACTCCAAACCTTGTAGGAAACCTACTAAATGAAGGAAACTCTCCCGCCCTATTTACAAAGATAGAGCTACATGCCTCGGGTACGCAAGGAGGATCGCAACAATTGTTGCAGCCGACCGTCACCTCACAATTCCTTGGCGATTTGCCTGTGAATTCTCCGCTTGCATTTAATATTCCGCTTCAGATTACTCAGCAGGACTTAGGGCAGCAAGCTACAAGCAATGATTATCCAATTTCGCTCAAAATTACTTATAGCGACGAGTTGAGAAACACTCACGATATCATAGTAAACGAAACAATCAGTCTTGAGCCAATTCAAATAAGGATAGGGCAACAACAGGCGGGCCCATCTTCACAGCAAAATGCTTTGCTCAACAATGGATTTATAGATGCTTATTGGGTGGATAGTAGCGAAGCGACATCTGCCTCGAATACTGGCAATTTGTCAAATGGAGCAGGTACAACAACTTCTGCGTTGCCCTCTGAAAGAGAAGTGGGGCCAGGTGAAGGACCTTCTTTTCTTGCAGTGGTTTTAAGCAATACAGCTTTCTCCGACATCACTGGCATTATCGGCTATCTTACACTTCCAGATGGATTTGCGGCCACTACTACAGTTGCTTCATTAAATACAACTAACGGCAATCCTTCTGAACAAATCCCTCGTCAGACCTCAATTGCCAGTTTGAGCAACACGGTCAAGGCAGGGCAGACATATACACTTTATTTCAAAGTGAACGTACTCGAAACAGCTCAACAGGGCTTTCAGGAAGCTCTATTAAATATCAATTACTTCAAGGTTCCAGAACCTCAACCCGGGACATACAGAGTACAAACAGTAACTGTGCCTTTTGAACTTCCCGGCAGAGTTATACTTGATGCATCTTCGGGAACAGAGGACCTCGTCCCCGGTGAACCTAATGAGGTAATATTGACGATTAGGAATACGGGATCAGCAGATGCGCACAGCGTTATCGTCAATATTAATGCCATAGGCGGCAGCATTGTCACTGATAGTGACCAAGATATGGATAACACAAGTAATATCAATGGATCGAGCGCTGAGGTTAGTGCAGATAGTCAGTCCGAACAACAGCAACTATCTTCGTCTATCGCTGCGGTTGCTAATATTGGTGCAAGAACTTTTAATGTCGGATCTATTCCCGCCAACGGGTCAGCCGAGATAGCGACCACTGTTTATCCGTCTAGTTCTGCTGGTGGGACCCTGCAGAACCTAGACATTGAGATTACATACAACAATGCAAATGGAGATAGGAGATCAACACCATTTTCAATTGGTTTTAGAGTGCTACCAAACCCGCCAGAGGGTGGTCTGAGTGTGACTCCATCTTCATCGCTAGAAACTCTTGCTCAAGAAAGAATTATTCTTGCTTCTATGGTCGCAGGCTCTCCTGCTGGCAATGCTGAAACCAATCCTACTAGCAATGATATTTCGGAAGTTACTATAGTTGCGGGCCGAGCGCACGATATGAATTTTAACATCACCAACAATAACAGGAGCCCTATAACTGATATTGTTGTTACACTCGTTTCAAGATCAGAATCTTTGGAAATAATTGGTGATTCAAGATGGACGTTACAGGAGTTAGGTCCTCAAAGTAAGGCGAGATTCTCAACTCGGGTTTTTGCTTCTGACACGCTAATTGGAAGTCCTGTTTCTTTTGAAGTTGGCATCCAATATATCTCAGGCGATCAGATAAAATCTGGTTCCTTCTCACTAGGAGGAAACGTAATAGGCGAGATAAAAATAGGGATAAACGAACTCGCAGTAAGAAATGTTGGCGATGTACCAAATCTAACGGGGAACCTTCTTAATCAAGGAAACACCAACGCATTGTTTACTACAATAGAGATCGTAAGAAGTCCTTCGTCGATAAACCAAAGTGTCCTCGTGCCAGTGACATATACTCCCCAATATCTAGGAGATCTTGAAGATAATTCTCCTCTGCCATTTAGTATTCCTCTGGCAATAGGCAATAGCGGAAATACCACCATTGCAGCAGGAAATTATCCAGTTTCGCTTAGAATTACCTATAGTGATGAGCTGAGAAATACACATCAGATCATTCTAAATAACACAGTCTCCTACAGTCCGCCTCAACAACAAGAAGAGGTTCCAAACCAAGGTTTTCTTGGCTTTGGTTCGACTACAACTGACGAAAACACCGCGAGCAATCCTGTTACTATGCTCCCTCTATTACTAGTTGCGATTGGTGCAGCCGCTGTGGTCATTATTTTAGTGCGGAGGCGCCGTTCAAGAAGGAAGAGGATATCGAAACTCATGACTGGTCGAGATGATGATGATGATTTCGATGAATCTTTGGATGAAAATCTAGGACCTTCACAGAATAATGAATCCTCTCACAAAGAATAGGAAATTGGCAGTGACAATAAGGCTAAGGCCAATATCTGAAGCAATGTTTCTTTGACTAAACTTACAAATATGAACATTAAGCGTTCGACTTTCGAGCATTTCCGCTGATTTCGACAATTAGATCAGCCTTTTATTTAGACAGTCGAGCATGAATAGGAACATCATGCATTCTTCAATTTTTACGATATTTTTCTATACTATATGCACCCTCGCCGAACTGTAAAACAGGTCAGGCCTAAGAGCATAGCTTTGCTATCTCTAAATGTAAAGTTTTTATACCTTATAAAAAAATGCATCCATGTCTTGGCCGGAGAAACCGCCACAGCCTTTACTCCAATCTTCTATATGCTCGGTTTCGGCCTATTAGCTTCTGTGCCTGCTTTGATACTATCGCGTCTTATATCACCGAGACGCCGGTACAATCCAGTAAAGTTCCTTCCGATGGAATGCGGCCAGATGCCGACAGGAGAGGGCAGATCGCATTTCATGATGCAATATTATGCTTATATCCTAATGTTCGTTGTATTTGATGTGATGTCCATATTCCTGTATGCTTGGGGAACTGCACTATTCAATATCCCTCGTGCTGCCACTCTTCCGATTATCGGATTTCTCGCAATAATGTTTAGCGCAATGGGATATGCTCTATATCTGGCAGGGAAAAAGGGAATTTGGTAATCTCGCTAACAAGCATTATATATCTAAGTTGTGGAAAAAAGAATGAAGAGGACCGGCATAAATAATGAAAAAAGAACTCGTAAGCCCCACCAATTTTAACGTGCTTGTAAGCAAGCTTAGCGACGTACTAGTGAGAGCAGTAGATGCACCACTGGGCTATGCGATAAATTGGGGAAGAGTATGGTCATTGTGGCCTGTCCATCTTGAAACTGCCTGCTGTAGTGTTGAATTTGGTGCTGCTTCAGGTCCAAGATACGATGTCGAAAGGTTTGGAATTATCGAAGCCTTTGGCTCGCTACGTCAGTGCGATCTTATAGTGGTGCAGGGAACCGTTACGAGGAAGATGGCCCCTCGTTTAAGAATGGTTTATGACCAGATGCCTGAGCCAAAATACATTATTGCTATGGGCGCTTGCGCAATTACTGGTGGGCTTTACATTGACTCCTACAATGTGCTGCCAGGTGTAGATGGCATTGTTCCAGTAGACGTTTATGTGCCTGGTTGTCCTCCAAGACCTGAAACACTTATTCAAGGCTGCATGCTTCTGCAAGAAAAGATCAAAAGATCCAAGATAAGGTAACAGCATGAGCACTAATAATAAGGAAGAGCTGAACAAGGTGGGAGCCAGCAACCAACCAAAGGATTCTCCCACTGGTAATGATTCAACAGCTAAACAAAGACAATCAACCCCTTCCACTTCTTCTTCTTCTTCTTCTTCTCCCCAATCTAAGCAGAGTCCCGCAAATCCTTCACAACCTCCAGCTACTACAACTATCGCTGCTCCAGGTGCTGCTACTGCTGCTGCTGCTGCTCCCAAGACAAATGCCCCAGCCCCACCCGCTAAAATGCAGCCTGAACCTCCAGCTTTCGAGAAAGGGCTTGCGGATCAAATTAGAAACAAGTTTGGTGACGCGGTCAAAGTGCTTTTTATCAAACCACTCCGGATAAAGATACAAGTTGACCCCCGGGACATTGTAGGAGTGGCAAACTTTCTGCGCGATAGTTTAGGCTTTGATCACGCAGAGTCTGTTGCAGGTACAGATTATCCAAAGG
>DATAAU010000043.1:0-8258 GCA_036259955.1 Nitrososphaera sp.
AGTTGAACCCACGAACTCAGTGGTCTAATCTTAACAGGATCACACAAGAACAAAACAATAAGATAGCAAAGGAAGATTTGAGATTAGAAATAATGTCACTCAAGTCTTAAAAAGGGATTTTACGAGATAGAGCAGAGGAAATGAAATTATGAATGAAATTAATGATAGCAAGCAAAGTACCCCTCAAACTACGTTTGGATTGGTCACCTTAAACCATTTTGGCATCTCGGTTCGAGACTTGAATCGCTCCATTGAGTTCTATCGGGCTCTCACTGGTCAAGAACCCGCAGCAATCGGGACTTGGTCCAGTAACGGTCTAGACAATGCCGCAGGGATCAATGAGAGCGAGAGTCTAAGGGCGGTGATTCGCTGGGCTACCTTCCGCATCAATAACGTCAACATCGACCTTCTTCAAGTAAAGAAGGAGGAGAAGGAGGAACCTGACCCTTCTATGGCAAATCATTCACTCGGTGAACTGGGTGCAATGCATGCCTGTTTTGAGGTTAAAGATCTGGAACCTGTTTTTAAACGGATGCAAGACGCTGGCATCAAGTTCCACGGACCATTTCATCGCGTTTCTCATGAGGAAGACGGAGCAGAGGAGGGGATAGGTACTATCGTTGCGTCCTTCGATGGTCCTGACGGCGAAAGACTAGAGCTGATTGCACCTCAGGGTCCATTCGTTAGAATGGAAAGAATGACTAAATAATAAAAATCATTCATGAAGTCCTAGTCAATCGAACCATTGCAGAGACGAACAAGGGCTAATTCGCATGATGCAAGAGGCACTTTAGAAAAAATAAAGGAACGGGCAATATACATTACATGAACTCAAAGGCATGTTGCAAAGAGATTGAAATGCTAGGCTTTTTGTCATCCAGTAATCCAAAACGAACTGAGTTTAATACCGTATTCTACTAGATTGATAAAATAAATGGACTGGGTGGGGATAATTTGAACCCACTACCTTAGCACGTACTTTTCTAGGATGATCTTTGTTACCATCTAAAGGGGCAACTATGGAAATAAAAGTCACTGTTCAAATCCCACCCGATTCTTTCTTATAATGCTTCTTCGCCTGTACCGTCAGATAAAGTGTGGAGAAAAAACATATTGGCAAAAGATAAGAAAGTCTTTGCCAAATAGCAAGAAGATATGATATAAGATTACGCTATCTTTATTTATTCAAGGCTGTAAAAACAATTTGATTGTGCCATATCCATTCGGCTTCTCCCCTAAGGGATCTAACATTCTCTATCCTTTTCGAACCTTTGTTCCATTGATTATTGTTGCGGCTGTTGCAATTGCATTATCTTTACTGTCATACCAGTATTCAATTCTTACGTCAGAAAAGATCGCAGCAGCAGCTACTCGTGACTTAAAAGATAACGCAAGGGTTCAAGCACACGAATTGTCCAAAGCGCTAGAAAATAGACTTGAGTCTGTAAGGGATAATTTGGAAATACTGGCAAATGCTCCATTGTTACAACTCGGCGAATATTCGCATGCGCGCATCCTAATCAATACAGCTGAAAATACAACAGAGGGTTTTACGGATAGTTATTTCTTGATAGATGAAACGGGTAAGCTACAGTGGGCTGGTGCTTTTGTAAATGAACAAGTCTACAACCAATATTATGGCGGGGATAGGACGGATAGACCGTATTTTACAGAACCACGAGATACTCACATGCCTTACTTTAGCACACTTCGGGATTCAGTCGATGGAGTCCCCCGGATTTATGCTGCTTATCCAATAATAGCCAATAACGAAATCAGTGGCACGTTCAAAGGAGTTGTGGTTGCTTCAATAAACCTAGAGTCACTTGGAAACTCGATCAATGAACAGCTTCCACCAGACAGCCAAGGCTCTATAAGCCTAATGGATAGAGATGGCACTATACTCTACACTCAAAATGATGTGTTAGTAGGAAAGAACTATTTTAGCAATGAAGTCCAAAGCTTGTTGTTTACTAACTATATACCTGCCAACCAGAAAGATACATTTAATGCCATGATTCAAGATGCCATTGCGGGAAATTCTGGCACTGGAGAATATTTATCATCAGGGACTCCGATGGTTCTTGCATACAATCCTGTGATATTTGACCAAGCAAGTGAGAATGGAAAACAGCATGCAATGATCTTGCAACATACCTCACCAAAGGCTTTTGCGTCCGATGTTGCACTTTTGATAGAGCAGCAAAGAAATCTCAGTACTATCGTACCAGCAGCCATAGGCGCTGTTGCAGTTGTTATTGCTACAATGATAATCAGGTGGAACTCTAGATTGGAGCGTACAGTTAAGGAAAGAACCACCAAGCTTGAAGCAGCAAATGAGCAACTGGAAGCTAAAGAGCAGGCGCAGCGGGAATTTATTAATATCGCAGCTCATGAGCTTCGTACACCAATACAACCAATTCTTGGATTGTCTGAGGTTATACGAGAAGGAATTTTGGATCTTCCTAAACAATTGAAAAAAGTGATCGATGAGGAAGTTACTTATAAGCAGCAAAATAACAGCACAATTAAGGCTCCATCTAATTCAATTTATAGATCCAGATCCTTCTCTTTGTCATCATCCATAGACAAGATTATCCCGATGGTAGATGTGATAAATAGAAATGCGAAGAGGCTTGAGAAACTGACTAACACTCTGCTTGACGTTTCGCGAATCGAAAACAACAAATCTCTGGAATTAACCAAAGAAAGATTTGATCTCAAGCAAAAGATTGAAAACATAATAAATGATATGCGCAGTACTATACCAGATAGCAAAGAAGTACGGATTAGATTTGAATCGAAAGTCAGGAAAGCTTCTGTCGTGATTGAAGGAGACAAGGAAAGAATTCTCCAGGTTATCTCAAATCTTCTCGATAATGCTATCAAATTCACTGAAGAAGGCGAGGTTAAAGTTGTGTTGGATCAGAAAGATAGTCAGATGATAGTAAGCGTGAGAGACACTGGCAGCGGTATTGCTCCTGAGATCCAACCCAGTCTTTTCACAAAATTTAGCACCAAGTCAGAAAAAGGCACAGGACTTGGACTTTTTATTGCAAAGAGTATAGTCGAAGCACATGGTGGAAAAATATGGGCAGAGAACACTAGGGGCGGCAGAGGAGCCATCTTTACCTTTACCATTCCGACACCGACATATGATACAGAGGATAAGGTGGATGAAAAAAGATAATCCTAACAGGTGCCGAGGCACAAGAGTTTACCGAAGGCTACTGAAAATAAATCTAATAACACTGTAGTTCATAACCGTAAAAACTGGACTGGGTGAGATTATTTGAACCCACGACCTCAGAAATGCCAATGGATTAAGAAATTCCATAGACTGGTACCCTAATTCCTTTTATACATCTATTTGATGACGTTCTCATCTAATAACACAGGAGATTGCGATACCATTTCAATGTCCAGCAACAATCTCAAGAACATCGAAATAAACGGACGGCAATTACATTATACAGAGAAAGGGGAAGAAGGTCATCAGCCAGCTATTATCTTTATCCATGGCGGACTTGATGATTATCGATGTTGGCAATATCAGATAGATTCTTTTTTGAGCAAATATCGTACTATCTCATACAGTAGAAGGTTTGCTTATCCTAACAAATGGATTGGCAATGTCCTTACAGATAACACTATTGAAGAGAATGCTAAAGATTTGGCTGAGCTGATAAGAAAGCTAGATGCCGCACCCACACACTTGGTAGGTGCTTCTTATGGCGCCTTTGTTACATTGTATTGTGCATCAAAGAATCCAGAATTAGTTAAGACAATGGTACTTAATGAACCTCCAATCCTTTCATTCCTTGCAAGAAGCAATCGAAAAGAGGATGTTGAATTACTTCAAGGTTTCAGAACTCGTGTCCAAAATCCCACTGAGGACGCATTTAAAAGAGGAGATTTTGAAAAAGCAGCGCAAACTTTCATAAATAGAGTCATGGATATTGAGAACTTTTTTGAACAGCTTCCTCAAAAAGACAAACAGCTCTTAATGGATAATGCAAAAAGCCTTGAAGGAGAATTGGAATCTGCACAGCCCTCATCATCCTTTAGCATTGAAGATGTCAAACAGATAACAACAATACCTACACTGATTGTAAAGGGAGAACTCAGTCCTAAGTGGTTGCTTAGAATAGCAGATATACTTTCTGATAATATGCCAAATTCAGAGCAGATTGTTATCCCTAATGAAATTCACGACAGTGTCAAGTTCAGCAGCATCTTTAGCTCAAGAGTATTGCAATTTTTTGCAAGGCACGATTAGTTATAGTAAGAAACAGTTGTCGTGCCGCAAAAAGAGAGAGATATAACAGCAACTACCATGATAACTACTGCTGAATGCACATGGGAAGAATGCTACTGATATTATGGGTTACAACAGTGCATTGCTGCTGGATTTGTCCTACAACTACTCAAAATCGTGTTCAATTCAATATAGTAGCTAACCACAATAGAAGAAATGGACTGGGTGGAATTTGAACCCACTACCTCGGAACTTACCGTTAATTATTGTGTATATTATTGCCAAATAAGGAAGATTGTTCAAATCTAAACCGTTTCACTAGATTTTCCGCCGGGATGCTCGCCCTTTGAAAACATTGACATTGCGGCTTTGCGCTTTGCCGCCATTTCCTCTGGACTCATTTTTATCACCATTGACATCGACCATTGGTGTCCAAAAGGGTCAACCAGCATACCGTAGCGTTCGCCCCAGAATTGATTATCAAGTGGCAGAACAACCTTGGCGCCAGCTTGGATTGCCTGCTGCCATAGCCCATCTACATTCTCAGTATAGATGTGCAGTGTTACTGTGGTAGAACCTAGAGAAACAGGAGACCTCTGGATGGAACCAGGAAATTCTTCTGATAATCTAACAATGGAATCGCCAATCCTCATTCTTGCATGTAGTATCTTCTTCCCATCCGGTATTGTTTCACGAAAGAGTTCCTCTGCATTGAATGCCTTTTTGTAAAATTCAATAGCGTTGCTTCCATCGTTAACCGTCAAGTATGGAGTAACAGAATGTTCTCCCGGTGGAATTGGTCTTACTACCTGGTCAGTGGGCAGACTTGGATTATTCTCTATTGATGACATACTGTTCACACATACAGGATATTAAGGCTCTTTAAATATGGTCCTGTCAAGTTTTGAAACATTAGGAGTGCATATTTGGTTCATGTGCCTAAGGTTGTCTGAAGCGGGTCAGGTCCACAATGAAGAATCTCTTTCTGCTAATTTATAAAGGATGGATGGATGAAACCGAGAGCTATATCGGTTCTCTTCAGGATTCTAAGATTGGAGTAAACTAATGAGCTTTTAGTCTACTGCATTTAATATTAATTACTAACTTTTTGTCCAACAGCTACCAAAAACAATCTCAAACCAGTACCGTATATTGCCAGGATGACAACAATCAGATTACATAGATCATTTACAAGGCCGAGATAGCTCCTTCTAATAGTGGCTGAAGGAGACGGTTCAGTCATCATATACCTGTATTCTCCTATTCTCACAGTTGAATATGGTTGCTTACCGCCTAGCAACAAAAGCCGAACAGTTTTATTATAAAAAGATGTAGAGGCTAAACGCTGCTGTAGTAAAATAACACGAGATTGTGAAGTAAGTTTAGTCAGGATGTTGGAACTGTCAACCTCAATCATGATGATAAAATGCCAAGGTTGTGGTCACGAGCATCCATCAATTATCCAAATGGACACATCTGATTTTAGGACTGCTAGGATTAATGAGAAGAATGAAAAGTGTCCTAAATGTGAAAGCGTATCGACATACAAGAAGTCAGATTACTTTTTCCTATAACAATAAAAAGCTGTATGATACGGCATTGACATTGCTGCTGAAATTGTCCGACAACTACCAAAAACACGCTCAAATTAATACCGTACTTCATCAGTAAAAAGTGGACTGGGTGGGATGATTTGAACCCACGGCCTCAGTAAGCCTCAACCAATAACAACCCGCTCACGGACGACCAAGAAGAAGAAGGAGGGGCTGCTGATGTAAAGGATTCAATCTACTAGCTCTTTGGTGATGGAACCACTTGATGCGATATTCTGATATCTCCGCGAGTGGTTAGATATACTGTAAATGAAAGAGCATATTAACGAGATTCATAGATTTAAGTGAACAACACTATGTATCTATCTATCAAGCCTTATAGTAGTAGAGTAGTATCTAGGGTTTCCTTCCATCAAAGTGTTTGCTCTGACATACCGATGAGTTGATGACTTTAACAAATCTTCATCGTTGGGTGTTCACAACTATGTCCCGTTGTGCAACCGCAACCTGAGCTTTTCCTCTGTCTATTTCTCTAAGATAGCAATTCATGCAAATCAGAACAGCGCCGGCGCCATGATGCATTGCCAAAATGGGGGAGTCCTTGCGGTTGGGTGAGTGACAGACTTCACAATAGTAGGACCACGTATGAGGGCGCGACATCTCTACATATCTGTCATTAATTGCTCTCCCAAGTAGATATCTCTTTTTGTTGTTGTCTTCCTCATTGTTCTTATGGTGGATTGAGTTTGTATCTCCTAGGTTCTATCTCTTGCAATTCACCTTCCCCACCAATGCATAGAGTGTCTGTTCTGCTTGGTCTAAGTCCAGTGTTGGTGTGGTAGCATTAACAGGATGTATATGAAATCGTCTTTTGTAAACAGCCTTTGTTGTCTGTCATGGCATTTTGTCCGACAACTCAAAACAACCTCAGAACAATACGGCAGTACCATCACAGGAAAAAGTGGACCGAGTGGGTCTATTTGAACCCACGACCTCAGCAACAGTTTCTTAGCATAACCATCTATCTAAAAATACCAAGTGTAGAGAACAGCCATTGTTCAAATCCCACCCGCTCCCTCTTTTCTTTCTACATACTACATAACCTGCACCTTCAAGCGAAGTTTTGAGAATTAGTGAGACTACAAATGATGAATAGAGGTAATAGAACTATCCATTGACCACACATAATAAGGCGTTGTATCTACGTATTTTTAGACAAATGCAGAATAAGACACCACACGTAATAGTTTGCGATGATGATGCTGAACTTAATTCGTTTATGCGCAATCACTTCAAGTTGGATGGCTATGAGACCCATCAAGCATTATCCGCGCAAGAGTGTATTGACAAACTAGCAGAGCTAGGCGATACAGTCGATGCAATTACAGTTAATGGAAAGATAGCAGAGGATAGAAGTGTCATGCTTATCCTAAACGTAAGAAGGATGAACAAAAAAGTGAAGGTCTTTGTTTTGGCTGACAGGAATCTATCGGAGCATAAGACAAGGATGATGGATTATGGCGCTGATGAATTTGCCGTAAAACCATTGAGCATGGAATCTCTGATTAACAAAGTAAATGTACATTTGCTGGAAGTTGCGAAAAGTAATCCTCTTCCTTCCTAAAAGTCTCTAAACATCTCTCAATCTCTGCACCACTTAGGACGGTATTAGCATTGCTGCTGAATTTGTCCGACAATAACCTAAAACAAACTCAAAACAATACCGTAGTTCCAACACAGTAAGAAATGGACCGGGTGGGATTTGAACCCACGACCTCAGCAATGCCTTGTAGGCTTAGTTCTTTTCAGCTCTGCGCTCTGTTGTGTTCTTAATTCTTCGCTGCTGTCACTATTATTATTGACCAGCTTCGGTCTGATTCATCATCATTGGAGCTGGTGGACTCTGCATGAATAGGTATTCCTCTGCGATTCTACCTTCCTCCCAATGTGCAACGGTGACCATTGTTAGATTTCCAGGTAGGGTGCCAGTCACAACTGTCCAGTCGCCTGCCGCAATTTTAATTGGATGAGCCAATACTCTACTCTCTGGTTGAGCAGAAACTGCTCCCATTGCCCACTGTAGATGTTGGTCAATACCCCTCGTTGTAGCACCAGTAAAGTATACTACTAGCACATTGGGGCTATGTAACTCTTCAAAAAGTGTCCAATTTCGATTGTTCCATGCTTCGAAATCAAGTCTATCAAAGCGGTCAAGATTAGCTTGTTCTTCTGGAGTTTGTGCCACTACTATTTCAGTTTGGTTAGATGACGATGAGGAGGTTGATGATGATGCTTGCTCCTGAGCCATAACTGCAAAGTTGTTATTAAGGCCAAATCCAATTGGAATTACTGCTAACAAGGGCATCAATAGTAATGAAAACACTGTTACTACTGCTGTAATGGCTTTTCTCCTATCTGCCATAGCTTCCGACATTTTTGTTCAAACT
>DATAAU010000044.1:0-4375 GCA_036259955.1 Nitrososphaera sp.
CAAATCCATCGCCGCCATTGTTGCCAGTACCGCACACGGTAACTATTCTTTTATTCTTTAGTTTCTTGAACTTTTGGACAACAAAATCTGCTACTCCGTGGCCAGCATTCTCCATCATGAGAAAACGTCGCATTCCAAATATAGAATCGCCATTCTGTTCGATAGCATACATCTGATCTGAAGTAATCGGTTTCAACAATACATCTGACGGTCTATTCAGACAAACATAAAAACTATCATCTATAATCATTAGTATTATTAAGTATTCTGCACCCATATGCCAGAGGATCTTAATTGCTCACTGACTGATTCTCAGGCCAATATTAAGCGCCAAGAATAGATGATCATAGATCTTCCTAAAACTCTATCACTTTACTTCTTCCTATTAATTTAGTCGATTTGTCATTGACCAGTAATAAAAATTCCATTAAGAGGCAGGCTTTGATACCTAAGGATAACGATGTCAAAGTGTTACTTGTCATAATCTTGTTCCTAGGCGAAAAATATTGCAGGTCTTATCGCAGGCCAAGTTTCTAAAATCAGAGTATCAACAGAATTTTTGAACAATTTCTTAAGAAGATCTGTTACTTGTGAGATCCATATTATTGTTGACTGTTACACGAATAATATTCTTCTTTTGAGACACCAAGGTAAATCCTTTTTATGGAGGATGCTTCTTGAGCAGTTCTTTGAGGTCACTGCTTATCTCGGCTACCTCGCCCAGTGTCAGAGGTTCGTGATCTTTATTGCGCATCCACGTGATGTATCCATCAGCATCAATAACTATTTCTCCAGATCTTTCCAAGTAATGTAATATAACGTTTATCTGAAGTGGAGTCAGGGATGGAAGCATCTTACGAAGTGTTCTTAACTTCGGGTAGCCATCAAAATTCCTGATCGCTTGCAAAAAAGCATTAATATCATCCTCTGAAACTTCATTTGCAGGTCTTACTTTTCGGGGTGATTTTCTAGGTTTGATGAAAGAACGTATATTGTCTTGTCCTAAAACTTTTTCTCCTCATAGGGTTGGAAATATAAGTGTAGATTTTTCCAGCCCCAATATCGGAACATACAGTGACTGCGCATCAGTGCCTATGCTATCTACGAATGTAAATTCTCCAGAAAGCCTTTTCAGCTGAATGAACTTTTTGGATGGCTTTTGATTCTCAACAACATAGTGAACTGTCACGCCTCCAACTGCACCTGTCTGAATAAAAATGACATGGTTATTGTTATAGTGAATATAATAGAGCATTGGAATTACTCCAAGCATTGACTGAGCTGAGTAGATTATTACCTTGAGCAGGTCTTCTAGGTTCTGGTATTTTAAATACACTACCTCGTTTTGAGACATACTATAACAAACATAAACCTTACACAATATCTTCTTTTGGATCATTGCAGATCCTCTTTGTGCTCATTGGCAAGTCCATATCATCTCATAGAAGCTAGCAAATAGAGGACTTGCACTCCATGAACAGAGATACACAGAGATGAAACCGAACATGGAGAAGCCATTTGCAATGAGTTAATCTAGGGTAACATACTAACTCAATGGGTTTTGCAAGTCAGGATTCTTATAATTTTCTTTATATGCATGATCGAGTAGGAGAGACATACAAAATTGAGTTGAAATATTAATGCAGTAGCAAGTTCTAATTATACATCCGTCCAACATTTCATAGCATGGAGGCAGGTCGGTATGTAATGTATGAGTTGCAGGATGTGTGTTATATATTTTCGATCTGCTCTTTGAGAGGCAAAGACCTAGCGTAAGCGGTAGGTGCTCATTACTGCAAGATATGCCAAGTCATAACGGTAGGCATTGGTTCAAAATTTTTACGAAGCAAGATTCAATAAATCATAGACTGCATATACAGTTGATTCGGGAGATGCATATCTTGTTTGTACTTGGTGGTCATACCTTTTTTGCAATCAGCTGCAAAGATAAGAGATAGTTTTTAATTTGCCATAGCCAACTTGACTCTGCGCACAAGCGTCTTGACATTAACCGGCTTTCTGAGGAAGTCGTGTATCTTGATTCCCGGCATTGAGAATTCAAGGTCACTTACTTCAAATGCCGACATAAATACTATTTTTGCATCAGGCTTAATATCTTTAATATTTGAAGCTAGCTCAAAGCCACTCATCCTGGGCATCCTGACATCTGTTATCACCAAGCCATAATCTGCAGAGTTTACCTTAAAATGTTCAAGAGCGAGCAAAGGATCAGTAAAGCCAAAGACGGTATAGCCCTGTCTGCTCAATGCCTGCTTAAAGATCAACACTATATCGAGTTCGTCATCAACTACAAGTATAGATTGAGCAGAAGGCAATAGTCTATATCCACCTTGCTTTGATGCTATATACTTCACTGTTTGAGAAATGATGCGACGCCATTAAAGCAGTAGTTGTGAACAAGGCACGAACTTATATTGTCTGCGAAGAAATATTCTATAGAATGCATGTCTTCGAATAGACATTTTTGCATAATCTTTATCAACTATCTTATCAACTATGACCTTTCAAGAACAATGCGGGAACTTCTTGATTTTCCAAGACACATACTAGCACAATAAAATGATAGTATGCATGCAAGCTCACTACTCAAAGTTACAGGACAGATATAAGAGAGTGTCATCCCCGAATTACAAGAGATGAGTTCTTACTCTCTTGAAATGCATGAACCATCAGCGGTCATAGCAAACCTAAATATTTGATCGACTTCTGAATTTTCAAAAATTTCAGAATCATGAGTTATTATTATCAATTGGGCCAGGGGTCCCACGCCTTCTCGGAATGCATCCGAAAGTATTCTAACAAGCCCCCTCCGCCTCTCTTCGTCAAGATGTGCGGTCGGCTCATCTAGGATGATGAAATCAAGTTTGTTTGAACCCATCATATAGGCAATACTAAGACGAAGGGCAAGGGCTATTGCTACCTTTTCACCTCCGGAGAGTGAGTCCATATCGATTTCACCCTGCCTGCCGTAACATGTTATCGCTACTTCTCGTGCCTCTTCTCTAAGTTCAATTCTCGAAATGCCAATGTTAAAGAGTGAAGCATATTCAGAAGCTTTCTGAGATATAACTCCGAGCGCCCAAGAGCGAAGGCTGATGCCTACCATTCCATCTCTGTTAAATATCATCGATCTTATTCTTTCCATCATTTTAGAGAATTCGGATGCTTGTCTTAACTGGTCTATTGCACGCTTCGCAGAATCCATTGCTGCCTGTGCATCAGATATTGCATGTCTATACTCACCTGTTTTGACACTTGCAGTCTGGAGTTCTTGTATTAGCCTCGTTCTTTCTAGTTTTGCATCTGTATACTGCTGGAGGCTAAATCCGCTTATCTGCCCTCTCAACGTTGCAATTTCTTCAGCAAGTGTCTTTGTGATATCATCTATTACCAGTTTGAAAGGATTGTCTCCTACGTGAGATATTTGTGGAGGAAGATTGTTCAAATACTTTTTCTTGCTATTGAGATCATCTTCGATTTTGACCAAGTCATTTTCAGAGAGTATAGAACTATTTAACAGGAACTTTTCTGCAGTTACTATCTTTTTATCCTGTTCTGACAACTGTTGCTCCTCTTTCCTGAGCTCAACCTTGGCTACTTGTAGTTTGTATTTTTCTTCCGATCTAAGCTTGATATCCAGCTGAATATGATCCACGTTATACATTTCATTGATCTTTGCAACAGGAGAGCTGCAAACGGGACATTTGCCATCCACTACATGCAGTTTGCTGGCACACTCTAGAAAGCCACGTAGCTTGCCCATCATACCCTCATTTTCTTCCAGTTTTGAATTGATCTCCTCTGATTCAGCTTTTATCATCTTGAGTCGTATCTGTACTTCTTCTTTGGTTTTTAGTACATCGAGTAAGTTTTTTGCTTCTACGACTACTCTTTCTATTCGATCTACTTCTGTTCTAAGATGGCTACGACTTTCAATGACATGTTGGACGAGCAGTTTTTCGCATTTCTGAAGCTCCTGCGTCTTTTGGGTTATCGGCTCCAACCTTTCAATTTCTTTATCAAGCTGACCTAATTTTTCCTCAAGCAGTCTTGTTTTATCTTCAAACTCTTTCAAAAGCAGTGATCCCTCCTTTAGATCCTTCTTTTTTTGCTCTAGTAGTTTTTCCACCTTTGGAACTTCCTCGTCAGTATAGCCTATTTCATCACGCAGCCTTTCTCGAAAGCCTACTAGGACATGGCGCATTGTTTCATAAGCTGAGTCAAGTCTGTCAATGCCAATGAGACCATTTAGCAATTCTTTAAACTCTTTTGGTTGGGCCTCTACTATCCGGACCAGCTCGCCCTGCTGCACTACTCCAGCAACACGCAGTTTTTCATAGTTTAGGCCAAGCAC
>DATAAU010000045.1:0-9613 GCA_036259955.1 Nitrososphaera sp.
TCGCTATGAAATGCGAAGGCAGTTCCGCAGTTAGAACATATCCAAATATTGTTCAAATCCTCTGGATGCATATGTGTATTGTTCGCTGTATGACAGCAGCAAATTCGATTTAAGCATTGGGAGATCTTCTTATGTATATAATCACTATAAATGACATCCTTCTCTATTATACTCACTACAATCTTTGTCAGGAACCTGCAAGATGAGCCATTCTAGTGGCTGTTTCAATATTCTGTTATGTTCTTTCCAGATGTGATATTTGTGAGACCTTGTTGCCGTCTGTTCGTCTTGTAGGCCCTTGAGTCATCGTGCCCAAAAATCCTCTTATTTTTTCTACCAGCTGTGAAGATGTAAATGGTTTTATTATTACACCATCAATAGGAGTTGATGGAAAAACAGCTTCAAATTCTCCTTTGTTTACTTCAAACATTGCCATCGTTATGACTTTTATTTCCGGTCGCAAATCCTTTACTCTTCTTACGAGCTGAAAGCCCGTCAATGCAGGCATACTGGTATCAGATACCAAGACTTGGCAGTATTTGCAATCCTTCTGAACATGTTATAATGCCGTAAATGGATCTGCAAAAGCATGAACTTCAAAACCTGCATGTTCTAAGCTTCTACCTGTCACTGTCAAAATGTCTGTATCGTCATCAACAATAATTATGGTAGTCTTGTCATCATTTCTCTGTACTAATCGCTCTTGCAACTTTAGAAAAATTTGGTGTGACATACAAGTATTTAACATTGACTATTTCTCTTGCTTCATTTGCCAAAACGAAGACAAATTGAGTTTATATTTATAATATGCTTATCATAGGATAAGTCATATTTGTCATATAGGATATGGTCTATGGTTAGACAAGGATGAACTACAATATTGAGAAAATGAATGAGAGTATAAAAGATCCATCTCAAAGACGCAATAATGAAAAGAATGAGCGAGCAGATGTGGGGAGAGACATAAAAAACCGCACAGACGAAGCTATTACAAAATCCAAAATAGATGGCGATCCCACGAGGTCTGATGAATAGTATAATGGAATCTACTATCAAGGATGATAATATTGATCATAATAATAATAATAATAATAATAACAACTTCGAGATCAGCAACAAGTGTCCAAAATGTATATCTGGGGACCTGATAGAACATCCTTCATTCTTATCTGTGCCCTATACATCGCGCTCAAAGGTCGCTGAAAAATCAAAGACCGCCATTGAAGACCAAGATGCAGATTTTGTCTTTAAGTTCTTTTCGTGTAAAAGATGTGGATATTCAGAATTTTATATGGTCGGTGACGATGTTAGAAAGCGGATATGATTTGGTGATTAGGTCCAGCGAAAGCGCCGTCATTATCCTCACTGCCAATCCATGCTTTTCGATTATCTTCCCTCATTTCTTAATGCAGACTGGTAGTTAATTCTCTTTTCATATGATACAGTTGTTAATGTGGGTTTGAAAGAGAATTGAGAGCGTGAAGGGATAATACTCTAAATTTCCTCATCAGATAACTTATCATACATTTGAGTTATTTTATTTTAATGTTATAATTGACGATGGATACTTGTTGCTTAGAGAAATCAAGAACAGATGAACCAAATTTGGTTCATCTGTTATTCTCACGTGTGAAGCAAAATAATGTTTAATAAATTGCCTTATTATATGGAATTTATCTATCATTTGATTGCGTGAGTCTTTTCATCTTCTTTAAATTACTTCTCTAGAGCAAACTGACATGGCAACATGTCGTCATACAACACTAATGAGGTTACATCTAAAGAAGGCAAAGACTATTTAGAACAAAAAACCCTGTTGATGGGAAGAGTCGCTGTCTGTTGTAACACAACCCAAGGGACAGAAAGACCTTGACAATAAAAATCATACTTATGTAATATCGAGGAAACTACTACGTCAGTCTATTACCAAGAAAATAAAACAATATCATGTAGGAGTTACCAAGGCAATGATGCCCAGTGCGAAGAATCTATGCTATATGAGAGTCATATTTTGATTATATTATCCGAAACTAGATCATAAGAGGTTACAGTAATGATTGCATGTTGTATGTTTAATCTAGTAGGCATGAGACCGTGCGCACAAGAGAAATCAAAACAGTCATACCCGAGTAGATGTATCTACTAGAAATATCAGCTAAAGTATACAATTATCATACAATCCTAACGTATGCGTGGTTTTAGGCGCGATAGCAGCCATTATAATTGCAGTGATTGTGCTGATTATCTTAGTTGCAATAGTCGGCTTTATTATTGAGTTATTGGCACCTGTGTTTGCTGGAATAATAATATTGATTATTATAGTGGTCGGGGGAGCATGGTTGTATTCAAAATACCGTTCACGTTAGCACGGAATTTTCTGTTATGATATCACCTCACGTTTAGCAATTGAATTGATTGATAACAATTATGCATATTGATTATGGCCTCTCACTCAGCCATGCAAATATCCCACCCGCAACGCTGCTCCTCTTCTTCTCTACTCCCTTTGTATGGCGTACATGACTGAAACTTGCAGTGGGAATATATGAGTAGACAGTAGGCGGCTAGAGCCTTATCACATTCTTGGATGCAAATCTAATGTCCTCTGGCTTGATTGTTTTTCTTCCTGCATGTAAAGATAGGTCTACTGCCTGCCTGGCAATTCTCTCTGCTATCTCTTCGAGAACCTTTCTCAATTCATCAGCTGCGTCATCGCTAACACGTTCTGCACCAGATTTCTTCATGACGCGATACATTGCCGCAAGGCCAAATTCAGGTCCAGAAGACATACGCAGTACGTGACATAACTATATTAAAAGTGTACTCGTACTTTCAATAAATATAGTCTCACTTTAGCAGGAACCAGAATACTCGTATTTCTAATAACGTTACTAGAAATCATTTTGACTTCTATTGATTGTTATTGCATTCCAAGCTTCCATGCAAGAAAGGTTGTGGATCCATTGTCTCCGAGCGTAGGGCATAACTATTACTTTTTCATATGCAAGTTGACATCTTTTTCTGTATTTGTAATCTTGCCAGCTACGTCCAATAGTAGTTGTTCTTTTACTTAAATAAACTGCCTGCTGGCAAATTTTACAAATATTTATTTTATATAGAGTCTTGAATACACATAATTGCTCTTTGATGCTCATATTCATCTCACTGACAGCAGTTATTCAAACTATATGCATCATATAATATCGAGCCTGGAAATGATGAAAATAATCGCATGCTCTGTTACAGTCGATGTCGAAACTACAATCAGAAGTTTCAATCTATTCAATACTCATCGCAGTGTGATCAAGCAATTTATCGGGATACATCCAGAAGCTTCAGCTAGAGAAGATCTAGAAAGGTTTAGAGAACTTTTCAGCTCTAACTTACAATCAATAGATGGTGTTGGTGAAATTGGCCTTGATGGTACATATGACGTGCCTATCAAGCAGCAAGAGTATGTCTTCTCAGCAATGCTTGAGCTGGCAGAGCAAACAGGCAGGCCTGTATCAATACATTCTAGAAGAATGCTTGATAGGGTGTTAGAAATGCTTCCATCATATCATATCAAAAGCGTGTTGCTACACTGGTTTGCAGGCAGCAAGAAACAATTGGCAAAATGTATGGATACTGGGCTGTATGTATCATATGGCCCCACGCTCGTATACTCTGAAGATAAGAAAGTGCTCTTAAAAAACACAGATAAAGATCGCTTCTTGGTTGAAACGGATGGTCCTGTGCCATACTCCAGATGCTTTGAGAATAAGCCAGCTATTTCCACCTCGTGTCTGGTAAGTGTTGTTGCATCCGTTGCTTATACTATAGGTACATCCTATGATGAGACAGTAGAACTGCTACAGAAGAATTCTGAGGCCTATCTTGCACACACATAACAAAGATAAAATATCCTTGAAATTGCCATTTCTACTGCATGAATAGAATAAAGCGTATATCTGCTGAGCTAATGGAGAAATACCCTGATAAATTTGGGCTTGATTTTAACGCTAATAAAAACGTCATTAGCGAAGTAGCCATAATACGGTCTAAGGTCCTAAGAAATGAGCTAGCCGGTTATATCACTGCGCATTTGCGAAAGCAAGCTGCACAAGAAAAGGCTTCAATGGCGTCTTCTGAGGTCGAAGAGACTGAGGAAGAAGTTGAGGAATGATAACTATAAGGCTGCTTGGGGGAGCAAAAAAAGCAGTCGGCAAGCCTGCGGTCAATCTTGATCGACCCAGTGCGTCGATCTCAGACATTTTGGACTATTTAACAACTATTTCAACTGAGCCTCATCTTTTGCAAAGAAGCAATTTGATAATTGCTTTAAATGATGTCGACTCTGCTTCTCTTCAGGGAAATAACACACTTGTAAAAAGTGGCGATACCGTCAAGATCGTCACAGTGGTTCATGGTGGGACACATTACATACTTGATAGCTATCATGTATTAATCACGGGCATCCAAAAGATCGTTTACGATCCTGGGAAAGTTGTAGATATGATGCGTGCTCAACACGCTAATGTATTGATACAGGCAGTGAATGCCAACGCAGTATATGGAGAAGAGCATATACTGGGCGCACTTAGAATAGCACTTGAAGCACAAAAAAGAAATATCATGCTTACAAACAGATGTGAAATCGAACTACTGATACGCCTCGCAGGCACTAATCAAATTTCAGAAGCGATCCGAAGGGTTGGTCTGAAGAAAGATGTCGCTGGGTGTTTTATTGCATTTTCACACGACAATGAAGCGTTACATCAATTTGAAAAATGGATTGAGAGTGAATTTGACTTGAATGATTCTGTATTGGAGCCTACTGAGGATAAGAGGATCCGGCTTGCAAGCATGCTAGCTTCTCCTGCAAAATTAGACAACGGCGAGTTTCTACAATTCCTTTTGGAAAAGGCAGCTATACTTGTAGGATAAAGGGATGACTTACTTACGTTTCTCAACCACAGAGCTGAAAATCTGGTTTGGTCGAAGGATTGATACTCCTGTCAGTCCTCCAAGTACCTGTACTAGAATAACCCAGTCGGGGTTCTCTAGATTGACCTTGTTGTCGATCCGGTCCGCTATTGCCTTTATAATCTGCATCGAACCAAGGGGATTGTGCCTTTTTTCAACCGTTACCCTGAAAGTATCCTTGCCGATTTTTGTAATGAGCTTACTTACAGCATGACTTATTGTGTCAAGCCCTGTCGGGACAACAACTTGTATTGGTAATACCCTCAGAACATAACGAACCTGCCAAGGTTCTGATGCCACAAGCTCCCTTAGTTTATCGATGACAATCAGGGGATCAAGTGAAGTCTGAACGAGTATCATTCCCTTTATCCCTATTGTTTCTGATTCTGATGTTGGATCACCAAATTTATCCAGCAGTTCGAGAATCTCGTCTTCTGCATCTTCTTCTCTAAATCTAAAAGTGGATACAATGAGGTTAAATTCATCCAATTAGATGTAATATCTCCCTCGATTTTATCGCCCCTTCGCGCAATATTTTAGGCTTACCTTCTACAGACACTATGGTGGATTCTATACCCTTTTCCACTGTTCCCCCATCTAAAAGTCCATCATACCCATCAAGCCCCGAATCAAGCACTTCTTGTGCACTTTTCATCGTCCTCTCTCCTGATAAGTTCGCGCTTGTGCCTACAAGGTATGTACAGTGGCTAAGAAGTAGTAAAACACAGTTGTTGGCTGGAACACGTACTGCTAAGCTAGAACTACCTGCCATGACCCTCTGTGATATTCTATGGTCGATTATGGGGGCAACTATTGTTAGAGCACCCGGCCAGTATTTTTCGGCAAGCATTCTGCCAGTCCTGCCAAGTGATACTATCCTTTCTGCATCGACTATGCTTGATGTCAAAATAGGTAGAGATTTTTTTTCATCCCTGCCCTTTATTGCAAATATGCGCTTGACTGCCAAATCATTGTATGGATCGCAGCCTATTCCGTATATTGTGTCTGTCGGATAGATTACCACTCCTCCACTCTTTATGAGTAATGCGCAACTCGCCACTGCGTTATGCGAGCATTGGAAAATCTTTCGTTTTACCATTGCACTTCTACCTCATCATCATCTCAGCAATAGCCTTAAGATAAAAGCTCTTTTTTTGTAGATTTGCGTTAGCAGACAATGTCTGATTATTCAATCATAAATTGCGAAAGCGGCATATTGGCAGCATATTATGTAACAATATGTTTAATATTGGATCGTCGTAACTTCAAACTAGTCTTTCATTGTTTTCGCTAATTTTGAAATATGATGAAATATGAGGTGTCTGAGTGTCTCTCCGAGACTAACACTCTCTTTTGCGTGATATGCTATATGAAGCTAGATAATCTCCATCGTACAGTCGAAGCAATTAGGGATTTTGCTATCTAGACTTTAATCGAATAGGATCGGCTATAGTTGTGTGAATATCACAAGTTCTACTGCGATCTGGCCATAAGCCATTGCCCTACTTTTGGCAGCACATTATTTTGTGAATAAAGGCTGGCTATGAGCCCTACATGACCTGTATGGAACCTCATAAGACGCTTATCGGTGCTTGACACTACGTCATTTAGAGGAGCGCTACATTGTGGTGATACAAGATGATCTTCGTCAGCAATAACGTTGAGTAGTGGAACCTTGATCATCGACAAGTCCACGATCTTGTCACTCAACTTCATCTCGTTCTTCACCAACAAGTTCTTCTGATAAATATCCGATATCCATTGCCTAAATGTTTCCCCTGCTATTGGGGGCGTATCATATAACCATTTTTCAAGGCGCAAAAAGTTGCTAACAAACTCCTCACTATCCACATTCTGGAGAAAATTCAGATACTTGTTAATGCCCTGCTTGAACGGCTTTAGTGTCGAATAAAATGCATAAAGTTGCTCAGATTGTAGATTTCCGATGACCTGCAGCATCTTTTCGACATCCATATTCTTTGCAAGGTTACCAATTACTGTGAAATCCTTCTGACCATCTATCACAGGAGCAATCACTGCAAGATTCTTCACCTTATCTTGGTGCAACGCAGTATACATTGTAGACATGGTTCCGCCCATACAATAGCCGTGGAGCGTTAACTTTTCGACCTTGTTCTTTTCAAGTACAGCCTCAACACAGTCATCGATATAACAATTGACATAGTCATCAAATGAAACATACTTGTCTGCAGCGGTGGGTGCTTTCCAGTCAATAAGGTAAATGTCAAAACCCTGACTTAGCAAGCTGCGAATCCAGCTCTTGTCAGGCTGAAGATCAAGTACATAAGACCTGTTGATGAGCGCGTAAACTACAAGTATGGGCGTCTTTGCGGTCTTGTTGACCATCTGTTGGTAATGCAACAGTCTGTATGCTCTTTTTTCAACTAGGACCTCGTTCGGAGTCTGACCAACTCCAATATTGCCCGCGCTGTGCAGGATATTCCTTGCCTTTTCGAACCTGCGAGACGCTTCTTGGATTTCCTCCCTAAGCGTAGGTTCTTTTCTTATCTGCTTCTCCTGCTCTCTCTGAGTTGGCTGGATGTTCTGTTGCTCCTTCTTCTCGTCAGGTTGCAATTCTTGCTTGGTCATTCTCCACCTCAACTCTCCTCTTAATATCTCGCACAGTTCTCTTCAGTTCTGCAATATCCTTTAGCATCTCGTCAACCTCACTTCTTGTTGGGAGGTTGAGTATCTTGAGGTTCTTCTCGATTATGTTCTGCATAACCTTTGATATGTTTAACTGACTGCCAAAAAGCCTACCATGGACTTCGGAAAATTCCGAGGATGTGAATAGAGTAGTGAAACTGTATTCAAAAGCCTCAATGGCTGCGCGTCTGTAATTCTCAAAATCTTCTTTTGTTACCAACTGCATCGGAGCCCGCTCTACTGTATCTCTTAATGCCTCTGTGTAGGCTGTACTCAGAAGTGACCAGTAGCTGTCCATGTTGCCCTTGAGTTCAATCATTGCCTTGCCAAGGGCGACAAAATCGTTAGCAAATGAACTAAAATCCTTTGAAAAAGCATACATGGGACCAATTGTTGGCAATTTCAAGGTCCCATTCCAAAATTCAAAGATCCTATCGATTTGCTCTTGCATAAACTCTTCTGCGCTATCTGGATTATCATTTTCAATCATTTTCTTTCACACAACAAATAGAATTCGTCGACTGGCTATTATAGTTTCTCGGTATATAATTTATATGAAAAATATAATTAATGTATGAATTTTGTATTCAAAACTAATAGGTATTTATAGAACATTTTTATTATAAATTCGTAACAAAAGTCCTAGACTGACGTGACATAAAAACACAAACATCTTTGTAACCCGCAATCATTAAATTAACAAGGGAGACAACGCGCAGGTGGGCCCGTAGCTCAGCATGGATAGAGCGCCTGCCTTCTAAATTCTATTGAAGAGAGCCGGAAGTCGTGGGATCGAAGCCCACCGGGCCCGCTTTCCTTAGTAATGCAAATGCTCCTCCCGTGGCGTAAGCGATTCCAATGAAGACTCTTGACAGCATCACTGCAATGTCCTGTCGTGTTGTAAAAATCATGCTGTCGATCATGACAGCAGCGGGTACTGCAGCAAGAGAAACTAAAGCGACTATCAGCTGCTCGGGGTTATCATTACCGCTATACTTTTTGATCATCAAATAAGTTGACAAATTGCCCAGACCAATACCAGCTAGGATAAGGTACTGGTAAAATGATGGAAAAGCGGCTATTGCAGCAAAAGGTCCTGCCCAACAAATCCCATTGAGTATTTTTGCAGCTGTTGGCCACCTGGTGCTTGTCTTCATCCTGTTCGTGATTGCTGGTAATGCTTTGCGCAAACGCCTATGACTTGCTCCAAATACCCCAACAAAGCTTGCAAACCAGATTATTACATGGTAATAAAGTGGAAGATTATTTGTGAAATAAGCAAATTCGCTAAGAAATGAAGCAATGACCACAGCTATCGACACTGCTATAAACAGAACGCCAAATGCCCTTCGTGTCTCAACTGTTGATATTGTAATACCAGTCGTTCAACTGTAACTAATTTAAATCATCGTGATTGTCTTAAACTAAAGACGTAAATGTTATACCAGATACTTCCGGCAGCTGTGTCATCTCTCCTATTCCTACAAAAAATAATGGCTACTGGCCTAAAAGAAGTAGCCCTAGAGTTTTTACTCAACCTTTAGATCGCAAATTTGAAATCCAAAATGGATCATGTTACTTTGCTTGCCCTCTTACTCTTGACCACTTAGCAAGGGCACCCGCAGCAGTAACCCATTCAATGACTGAGTGGTATACTGGAACGTTTGTGTCCTCAATCTGTTGCGAGATCTTTTCTGTAAACGGTCCTCCCATAGCGCCCACAAGTATTGGTTTTTTCTTTTGCTTCTGAAATGAAGCTAGAACGTTTACAATCGACTCTTCAAGAGGATCATCTTGGAATACAAACCAAGGCATGATGATGTCAATATTGGGGTCGTCGATGAATGACTGTATTGCAAACCGATAGTCGTCAGCATTAGCAGAGCCTGTGATGTCGCAAGGATTACCTATCACATATGTCGGTGGATAGTGATCTTTAAGTGATTTTTTAGTTTCTTCACTCAATTCAGCTACTTGCAGA
>DATAAU010000046.1:0-20746 GCA_036259955.1 Nitrososphaera sp.
CAGAAAAGCGCAAAGGAGAATCCGCTAACTAAGGTGTCTGCTTCATAGAAAGGTGGAAGCTTAATTAATTGCAGCGTAGAGGTTTTTTCTAATTGAATTCTTCGCCGATCCACCTTATGGAATTGCCAAGAAAGATATTGATAGGAGACAATGTTGTTTCTCAGGTCGGGACGGTTATTCGAAGCCTTAACGAAAGTGCAGCGGAGGTTGCAGTTGTTACGGGCAGGACAGTCAAATCAAAAGCAGGCAATGAATTAGACTTATCTCTTCAAAAAATGTCTCTAAACGGGTCGATGCACATAGTAAGTCATCCATCGATGGATATTGTTAATGTACTGTATGATAGGATGGCAAACAAATTACCAGATTTTGTGATCGGTTTTGGCGGAGGACGATCTGTTGATATTGCCAAGATGACAGCTTTCAGGATAGGCCGACCATTCCTAAGTGTGCCGACGTCAGCATCCCATGACGGAATTTCAAGCCCATTTGTTTCTATTAGAGGTACCAACAAGCCACATTCCATAAGAGCTAATACGCCCATTGGTGTAGTGGCTGACACTCGACTTATGTTAGAGGCACCGTCCCGACTTTTGGCAGGCGGATGCGGTGATTTGGTTGCGAAAATAACAGCAGTAAAAGACTGGGAGCTTGCCCGAGATGACCTCGGAGAGTACTTTGGGAGTTACGCAGCCAATCTTGCCCATATGAGTGCCAAAATAATACTTGAGGAGTCGGAGAAACTTAGATGGAAGAACCAATTTAGCATTCGTACAATAGTTGAAGCTCTGATAAGTGCTGGTGTCGCGGCCTGCATTGCAGGTAGTAGCAGACCATGCTCAGGAGCTGAGCATCTCTTCAGCCATGCGGTGGAGTACGTAGCTGGCCCAAATTTCGGGCTGCACGGCGAGCGAGTTGGCATAGGCACGATAATGATGGCAAAGCTACACGGCCTTGACTGGCTAAAGATAGCAGAAACACTGGATAATATTGGTGCTCCCACTAAGGCTCAGCAAATTAAACTGACAGAAGAGCATGTATTGAAGGCATTGATAGCTGCTCAATCTCTTCGTCCTGACAGATATACAATCCTGAGCAAGATTAAGATGGACAAAAAATCTGCCTTTGAGCTAGCAAAATCTGTCGGTGTGATTTAGTAAACCCTCATATCTCAAATTGACTTTGGATACACAATCAGATCGGTACGTTCTCCCTTAAAATTGGAATGCAAAAGACATGAAAGCAAGCCTTACAACAGCAGATCGAGCAAGTTGAGCCGTGCTGTTTTGATAAGCCTGAGACATGTCGGGTTAATGAAGGTGGGGAGGGGATTCGAACCCCTATAAATTCGCTAACCGCTGGTGCAATCTGCAGGCGAACGCATGGCCGCTCTGCCACCCCACCATAATTATTAGTTCTGTTCAAACTCATAATTTAAAGCATTAGCGTGAGAACGTGCGGCAATCTTGGCTACTCTAATCGGCTCAGGGAGTGAACCCTGTCTCGTGAAAGAATTTAATATAGCAATGGCGCTCTTCTGATTCACAGACCAGCAACGCACGAAAAGATTCTTGCCGGTTTTCAGGGTCACCTTATCGCGTCCTCCTAGCTTTTGATATTGGGCGAGTTTGTCCTCCGAATTGTCAAAGTGACTTTTGATGTTATCTTCAAGGCCCTTTGAATCTTTAAATGTTATTGCAATCACAGGCAGTCCTGTTTCACCGGCAACCTGGCCGCCATCTATGATGTTATACATGCTAATCACAAGGCCATCTATCAGGATGCAATTGATATCTTCTCTCGCTAGCATAGTGTGCATCGAAATTATACTTTTGGTAGCATCATCTCCCCCTATCGTGGCTGTTCCATATACCATACCATCTATTACGAGGTCTCGTCGCATAACTATGCCTGCGAGGATCGAATTCCTGCGGAATTTTTTGAAACTTTCAGCTATGCCGAGCACCCTAATTCCTTTTTTTTCTGGATGAACCGTTCGTGAAATAATGTATGAACGTTGTGATAGTTTTGATATAAGCTTATTGTATTGATACTTCGGTGAATATTTTTTTCGCTTGCTATCGAGCTGGTTTTCTCATCTTGCCAAAAGATTGTGAGCCGCCGATACATTATCTACTCGTGATTATAGATTTTGAGTACGTGTACCTTGACTTTGTATCTTGAATTTACAATGCTCGTAACAGGGCCATGAGGAGTATGCAAACAATACAGAATGGTTGACAAGAGTAGAGATGCACCTTATCACCACGAGTCTCTAGTTGTATAAAATTGAACTCTTCATGAACGTCCGAAGACACTATGGGTCGAGAGTTTTGATCCCTAAATGCTTTCGGGGTTACTAAATTCCAAATCCGAAATAATTGATAGTACATTCGGGTGGAACTAGAGATCCATTTGCAGATTTTCATCTAGAATTAAATCCTGCTAAGTCAGAAACTGAGTAGGTTCGGTTTGATGAATTTAGGAATTGGAGAAATTAGAAGAACTATGATTCATCGCTTTAGCATCTAGATCTTGCAACGTAAAAGCAAACCGTGAACCTTCGAATTCTTCAGTCCCAAGCCGTTCCCATTTTATTATATACTCTCTCGTGACCTGCTTACCTATTATCTTGATATTTTTCGGCAGCTCTTCCCACAATCGTTCTACTTTTTCAGAGTTCTTTGTCATTAAAAGCGATCTACGTCTCTTCATGAGGTACTTTACTGCTACGTTCCTATGCAACTGGCCTTCTACCGGTATTTTCTCCTTTCCTGTATCTATTGTAAACTGACGTTTAGCCAATGCAATTATCGTAAATTCATCTATTGAAAAGCTTTATGGCAAAAAAGTATGCTCCTTGCTAGAAAGTGTGTTTGTTGAAGTCAAAATAAACCCTCTGGATGAGCCTTTGTTAATTCTTTATAGTTTGTTACTAGCCTAAGCATTATTTGGCTGTAAGTTACCTTCTCACTAAACATGAATACATGCAGTTTAACTCATTGATTCTTGAGTGTAAGGTCTTCAAATAGCAATCTCTGATAACGATCATAATATCTTTAACTAAGAAAATCTAATAATTATTGTTTGCCTTACTTAGGATCCAAGGGAAAACCAAGGGCTGCCCGGCGAGCGCGAAAGCCGCTGCAAGACAAGTGGCCTAAGACGCCTGTAGGCAGGTGGTTGAGGTGCACCTATACGAAATGTGGCTTTGAATGGCAATATTTTGGAGGCAGAAACTGGGCCGAATGTCCAGTATGTCACTCCACAATGAAGGTTGCTATTGCGAAGAGAAACTACCGGCTAGCTGACAAAGAATAGATTTTCATCGTGCGCTAACAGAAGATTAACTGCATTTCTTTCCTTATCATGTATAACTAGGATGCTTTTTTCGATCTTGTGCTTTTTTGCCAGAGCTTGTAGTTTGAAATTTAGAGTATAAGAATCCTTAAAAGAGTCTGATTCGACCAATACGAGGTTTTCATCGTGGATGCTTAGCCTCAAACCTTCTGATGATTTCTCTACTAATGTAATATACATAAGATATTCAAGTTCCTAGCAGATTTTAAATGCTGCATTGTATGTCACTTGAATTGCCAGAGAGGCTATTGTTCCTCTGGTTCCGTTTGCGCAAACTGAATTTCGGGAATACCTGTTGCCCTTTGGATTTCTACCTCATGCTTGCCCTGCGGAACAAAAAAGTCAATATAAATTGTCTTGCCGTCGGCTCTTACTACGGGTTCATGCAAGTTGCCGTCCAACATCACTCTTACACTCTGATCTTGGGACTCTTGTGGTATCATAAAGCTCACAGGTCCACCTCCAGGAGAATAAGGCCTTATCATAAATGCTATACTGTCCGTTTCGTTTTGATATCGTATTCCGCTTACCTGGGCAGCGGCATTTAGATCATAAGGGATAAACTTGCCATCGCCAATATCAATTGTTGTTATTGGAGCATTTAGGTCAAGGCCTGCACAACTATAATAGTATACGTCCGATTTAATTTCTGCATCAGGAAGGGCTACGAATTGTCTCTCCTCATTGGTTTTTAGAACGGGTATCACAGCACTTCTTACGCTATCAAGCTGGGTTGCATTTTCGCTGCGCACCGACGCAAATACGCTGAGATTGTGAATGTCATAAGGAGCGTTATTCTTGACTGTTCCGATGAAAGCCTTTTCATCTCCTATAGCCATGCTAGTATAGTTAAGTGTTATCATATCTGTGACATGTGTTTCTTCAACTTCCTTGGCACCTGATACAAATGGAAGGCCAGCTGATCCAGAGTCAATTACAAATTTGAAAGGCGAGTCATTTAGGGGCCAAATGATACGGCCATAAGTCGGCTGGTGATCTATCCTGATTCCGCCTTCATCCTGCACCTCTAACCCTATCGTCGCCTGAACTGGTAAGTCGCCAGTATTTCTGACTGTTCCCACGACGTTCAGTCTACCCTCAGAGTCAACAAAGGATGAATGGGCAATTATCTTTACAGAGTCCTGAGTTGAATATCCACTTGTGCTAGATGATAAAATGACAACAAGTGCCAATACTAAAATACCTAACATATAGATCCCGTATGACACGATAGATAATCTGTAGATGGACAAACCTATTAGTTTTTGGACGACATTTGCTCGGGCTAAAGGGGGAAGAAACTTCTGTATCCAGTAAAATAGAATTAGAGCAGCCTCATTCTAATTGTCACTTATAAATTACTTCCACAATCTAGCATTTCTTAGCCGCCAGCATTTTCTCCACTTAATGCTAGGCGCTCCTGGTACACGTCTATCAATTGGTTTATTACATCATCGTAACTGAGGTTACGCTTTTCTGAATGCACCATATCGTTCATAGTCGATGTTAACCTTTTATATGTCTGCTCATCGACGCTCAGTGTCTTCATCATCTTGGTGCATTTGTTGCGGATATTTATTGGTTGAAACATTAAGACATACTGACATTTTCCTGAGTGCTAGTTAGAGAGTTGATTATAGATACTTCAATAGATACCTCAGTTGCGAACCTGCCGGCATAGTTTTACTTCAACTGGGGAATTTTTCAATTGCTGCGCCTAATTTTTAGATGATTGGATTAGAAGGGATATCATCATCCTTTTAATCCTGAAGTGAGTTAACTTGAAGATGTATTACCGCGCCCCATATCAACTTAGGCTGACCTATAGAGCCTAATGCCACGATGTTGGCATTAATTGCATTAGTTGGAGATTATTGTATTTTCACCCATGCAATGCATGCTATAATAGTTGAGGCTTGCACGCAATGGATATGATCGATAGAGCATATACAAGGTCAGCTACTTCCAGGGGTTTCATTTTTCTAGCAGATGATCTCATATCACTATATGAAGCGATATATCTTGCATTTGCAGAACACAGCACCGTATACTCCAAAGGAAGCTACCCTCCTCCTCCATAAGGCGAGGGAACTTGTCGAGCCCGAAGCAAGCATCAGAGATGCTCGAGTTTCAAAAAGATTCATCGAGTATGATATTAGCATACCCGATGACAAGGATATAGGACAAATAGGCGGAAGAATTGAAGTTATTGCTCCACTGGCCAGCTATGAAGAGATTATGGAGCGCCACATAGAGAAGGATAAATCCATTATGCGTGCAGTACAACTATTTAATGATGAAAGGTATTGGGAAGCACATGAAGTCCTCGAGTACGTATGGAAAAATGCAACTGGAACTGAAAAGGAAACCCTAAACGGAATCATACTTGTAGCAGCTGCATTTGTACACGATCAAAAGGATGAGCGGGACATATGTATCTCTATATTGCAACGGGCTAAAAGAAAGCTTGACCAAACAAGCGATAAATATTATGGGATTGACATAATTAAGATCGTAGAATTGCTTTCAGATATTATCAATACAGGCGATGTGCGCAGATTTACAATCTAAAAACTTGAACTGCACTATTACAGACACATAAATTCGGAGCGTTAGGACTGGGGCTCAAGAGTATTTCCATTCTACTAGATAAGAATAGACGACGACCACACGCTTGTCTCCTGTCCATGTAGCATCTAACGAGATTTACCAGGAAAAACTGTACTCTGATTTTTACACTTCTAGATTTGTGAAGATGTGCATATGCATTTTTTTGTACGTAGAATATATGCTGTTCCATACCAGCTTAGAGGGTATGCAAAATCAAAATAAGCTATGCAAAAAAACAAAGATAAAGACTACGGCATACCTCACATACCAAAATTGCAGATTGATTGGTATTTAGAAATTTGATATTGATTGAGAATAGTTATTTAAGATGCAATGTTCTACTTGTCTGAAATTGAATGGGATATCAGTAGTAACGGGGCCAGGATCATTTGATCTTGCCAGCAATATTGCTAAGAGGCTTCAAGCCGAGTTGACTAGGGCCAGCCTAAGGATATTCTCAGACGGTGAGAGTAGCATTAGACTGGGCAGGGTGCATAAGAACTGCATTATTGTACAATCAACCCATCCGCCTACTGATAGGCACCTAATGCAACTATTGATGATGGCAAAAAAGTGTGCAGACGACGGTGCGCAAGATTTGTGTGCAGTCATTCCCTATCTTGCATATGCCCGTCAGGATAGGGCTTTTCTAGAAGGAGAGATAGCGAGCATTGATCTGGTGGCCAAATTGTTCGAAACAATAGGACTAAAGCATATCATCACTGTAGACATACATAGTCAGCTTGCGATGTCGTATTTTCAAAGCATTCAAAATGTTTCTTCTGTACGACTTCTTGCGGACTACGCCACCAATATGAAATTGCAGGATCCCATTGCAGTGTCACCTGATGCAGGCGGAAGCAATAGGGCAATGGAATTTGCCCGACACCTCAAGATAGAGGCCATTTCTTTGAAAAAATCTCGTGACAGAGTCACGGGCGAGGTAACTATAGATGAGAGCGTAAACGCGGATATTTCTAAAAGAGATGCAATATTAATAGATGATATAATAAGCAGCGGTGGCAGCATCATCAAAGCCGCTCAAGCTCTTCGCAGGTTGAAAGTAGGCAAGATATATGCAATGTGTGCTCATGCACTGCTCATCCAAGATGCAGCCGAAAAAATCAAGTCAGCGGGTGTTCATGATATAATCTCTACGAATTCAGTGCCAGGAGAATATTCCAAGGTAGAGCTAAGTCCGGAAATAGTATCAGCGCTCCAGACTCGTTATTAGCATAAATTTGGTCACCATTATCATAATCCAGCGAGATGGTCGATATACAACTCATTTTTCTGGGTACTTCGTCAGGTGCTCCAACTATTCGGCGCGGTTTGTCCTCGATTGCCCTAATTAGAGGAGGCGAGATATTACTTTTTGACGCTGGCGAGGGAATGCAACGCAACTTTATCAGGGCTGGGCTGGGAATGAACAGAAAAATGAAAATCTTCATTACACACATGCACGCAGACCATTGCGTAGGTCTGTTAGGCCTACTTCAGACAATGGATCTTCAAGGAAGAGAAAAGTGTGTCGATATTTATGGCGAGCCACGACTTGAAGAATTCCTTCGGGAAAATATGCGTATCATAAATTTCAAGCTCACTTTTGATATTACTGTCAGCAAAATAGAGAAAGATGGAGTGATAGTTAGAGAAAAGGACTATCAAGTTTCATGTTGCGAGGCACTACATTCAGTTCCCTCTCTTGCGTACTGTCTGGAGGAATATAATAGACCAGGTTTTTTTAATGTGATGGAGGCAAATAGGCTAGGGATACCTGAGGGTAACCTGTATAATAGGCTACAGCATGGAGAGGACATTACCTACGGAGGTAAAATAATAAAAGCAAGTCAGATCGTAGGGCCGCCCCGAAAAGGTAGAAAGATAGGTATCTCAGGAGACACAAGACCCACTGATAGGCTAACCAGGTTCTTTAGAGAATGCGATGTGCTAGTTTTTGAATCCACTTACAGTCATGAGAAGGCGGAAAAAGCTATTGAGAATGGTCATTCAACGGCCGCCGAAGCTGCGATGGTAGCAAAAAAATCAAAAGTTGATAAACTGATTCTTACACACTTTAGCGCTCGCTATGATGATACATCCCAGTTAGTGAAAGAGGCACAGCATATTCATCATGATGTTGAAGCAGCGGAGGATCTTAAAGTTTTCAAGATTTCGTATAGGCCAGACCCCTAGGCACCGTGAAACGATGCGGTAAGGCAAGACGCTTCTATTATAAATTATTCCATCTTTGAGTACAACATCTGGTTTATAGTTCTGTCTCCCAGCGAATGTCATAGGAATGCTAACAATTCAAAGTTCCTAGCATTCACTTGTTTATGACGTAGAAGTCATATACATTTACCGTTTCTGACATCTGTTTTTTCTTAATGTTATATTCTATAGTTGCCCAAAAAGCTGGGAACGTTTCGATAAGTCCTAAGACAGGACACAGTACTAGAGTTTGTAAATGTAGTAGTATTTTTTTAGATCTTGTTATCTTTGAGTACCGCAAGTTCAGAAACAGCCCCAGCTGATACGAACCTAGCCATACTAGGGTTGCAAAGAGGAGGATTGCACTAGTTGCCAATTCGATGGGAGAAGATGTTAAGGCTGAAAACAGGATTGAATCAATGGCGGAGAGAGGGTTAAGATGACCAGGAAGCAACATAATGGCAGAGCTTATCGCTTTGGACCCATGTAACGATAGCGAGAAAAGCGGAAGTATGTAGGCGCTTATCATCAAGGCAGTTGATGCCACTCCCGAGGCAAAGCCCAGGAAAAGAGTCACAGATTTGAACATAACTTTGTATCTATGCCATCGCGGAAATTTGTCAAGGTTTTGCATTGTCCCTAAGAACCACCTACGCCTCTGGAAGAAATGATCCTTTAGGTTCAAAGGAGGTTGCTCAAGCAATATTCCACCATGCCACCCCATCGATTCATGACCATACTTTTCGTAAACTTTATAGCCGAACATCGGATCCTCGGCAAGCGTGTGTCCAAATTTCCATCCAATGTCATCTTCGATATCTGATCTGACAAGCAGGTTGCTACCATGCATGTGTAGCGGGGGCGGATTTCTCATCTGTGAGACGCAATCATAGCATGCAAACGGCCTAACCGACTCAGCTATTGCAGTCAATAGGTTTGCTGACTCAAATTTTAAGGGATAAAATATAGGTCCTTCGGAGACAACTGCTTTACCTTTGGCAATGAATTTGAGCAGCGCAAGTATTGTCTGTGATGTCACATAACTTTCCTCATCCATATGGAATATCCATCGTTTGTTCGTATTCTTTCCCATCCGTCGACGATGGTCGACTGCATATTGCAGGGCTCGCCCTTTTTTTATTGCGTGCGTCCTATAACTTTTCTCTACTACCAAAACTTCGCATCTTTCCTTTCTGAGGGTCCAAGGGTCTTGAGGATCATCTGTTACTACACAAATCTGGTAATTGTAAAAATTTATCTCGTGTGCCGAATTTATTATTGATTTGATACCTCGGTTAACCACTGACGTCCGGGTGGCAGAACGGGTTGTGATTTGAAAGATTATAGATGGATTGCTGATCGGACGGGAGAGATTCCCCTCGACAAACAGCTTTCTATTCTTGATCGTCTTCCAAACGGAGATTACAGCAACAGGAGCATACGAAAGCCAGAAAAACATGGCGATAGCTATATAAACATTATCTATCACATTTATCATTATCTAATGTGGTGTTAATAACGAATGTATTCTAGAATCAGTTTACAGTGTTTTGGTGCCAGATTTTAACCTACAAAGACCTTTTTTAAAGCCTATTAGCATTTCGAATTAATTTTGTTGTACCAGATCGGATATTCCCATAAATTAGGCCAGAAATTTGGAATGTATTATTTCTAGAAAAACTAGAAATAATAGCAGAGCCTAATACGTAGTCACGATGGAACCAGCTGAACAACAAATACATTCCAAAGATAATTTGACGTTTTGTAAACATTGCGAGAGTGACACAGTTATATTTGATATGGTTTCAAGCGAATTTGTATGTAGCTCCTGTGGCTGTGTTGCAGACGACCGGATCTTTCATGCCGACAATGCAGCTGGTGTCGTCAATTCGTCCGAATACGGCGACAGGACAAGAACAGGCATGCCAGAATCGCTCGCAGTACACCACAAAGGGCTGTCAACGCTCATTGGTCTGGATGATACCGACGCAAGAGGAAAGACGCTAGAGCCAGCGCAAAAATTGAAAATGCAAAGGCTACGAACATGGAATAACAGATCTCAGCTCAATGATTCCATTTCAAGAAATCTTGAAAAGGCACTTAAATTTCTGAACAATTTTGGAGACAAATTGTATCTTAGCCAAGCAGTAATGGAAAGTGCAGCTTACATATACCGTAAAGCCGCTCTGAAAAAACTGGCAAAGGGGAGGTCCACATTAGGACTTGTGGGAGCGGCGCTTTATGCTGCCTGCAGGGAGACTGCCACCCCAAAGACTGTGGCGGATGTTGCAGCGGTCTGTAATATTTCGAGTAAGGACGTCATGGCCCACTATAAGCTAATTCTAAGGGAATTATCTCTGCAAATGCCAGTATTGCATGGTCCGGACTATGTTACACTAATAGCAAACAGGTTGGACTTGAGCGAAAGGACGAAGCGTGAGGCGCTTCGTATTTACACAACAGTGCAGCAGAACCGCATCTCACTGGGCAAGAACCCAAGAGCATTGGCAGGGGCTGTAATATACCTCGCTTCCCAGAATTGTAATGAATTTCTCAGACAGGTGGAGATATGTCAAGTGGCGGATATATCGACTGTTTCACTTAGAAAAAGATGTAAAGAAATTAAGGCGACCCTAGGAATTTAACATGAACAGATAGATCTTTTGCGTCCTCAATAATATCGATTGTGGTTGCATCTAATTCAAGATAAGCTGCCGAGGAATTAGGGTAAACATCTCCACAAGAAAACATAGTTATGATCATATTATCATGATCAAGTTTAAACCCTTGACACGGCTCGTGGCCCCTGACTATTGCCTTCGTACCTGTTGCTTGTAACCAATTGCGAGTGATGCTAGGTCCGAAATATCTTCCAAGACCACGACTTGACCTCTCGTGACCTTTATTTTCAGAGATTTCTCGAGGGTCATTCCATAATATCTCTTCAAGCACACTATTCATGGTCGAGGTTTCTGGAGCATACGCTATTGATTGCCGAAAATTCGAGGCCGATCCCTCTTCAGTAGGAAGCCCTCCGTGCACAAGAAGTAGCTTATGTTTAACTATTGTTGCAATAGTCAGCTTCTTAAATACTGAGAGCATCCTCTTATAGATCTCTCTCCAATCTTTGCCATATCGCTTTTCTATGTCATAAGGAAAATTGTGTGGAGAAAAAGGAAATTCCGCAGGGGCCTCGTGGTTTCCCCTCATGAGTATAACTGAGTCAGGATATGTGCTTTTCAGATAACACACGGAATACACTATGCTGATCGAGTCGGTTCCCCTATCGATGTAATCCCCGAGAAATACGAGTTTATTGAGTCGCTTTGACAAGAATTGCGTATAGTCTATTTCGTGTAAAATTCGAAACAGTGACCTAGAATCTCCGTGTAGGTCGCCTATTATCACCAAGTTTTCTAAATCGTATACCTCTAGCAGGCCACCAGATACATGTCCGCCAGCTATGCCTTTATTGCCCCTATTCAACTCAAGCACATAGTCTGCCTGCCTAATTAGTTGTATAAACTCGGTTGCATTAGCATTTTTTGCAGACTCTTCTAGCTGCAATAGGATTAATATCTCAAGATCGCAGTTAAATGTATTACACGATGAGTATTCTTTCTGCGTCTTAAATGGAATTAGGAATCCGCATTTAATGGAGAGTATTAGACGAAAAACCCTGAACTCTGCTAACCTGTAACTTGACAGAGCTTACCAAATGGAGATTAGAAGCTAATGATGTATCCTACAAGAAGGCTGTATTTGCTATTACAATAGTTGAGGGCATACGAATAAATCTTCTAGGTTCTTGTTGGCTTAGAAAGTATGTTTAACATTAAATCCAATAGGATTGAGTTTCTGTAGTAAGTTGCCATTAAATGCTGCGGGCTGGAGTAACAGAGGATGGCTAGAGATAATCGAATTCATATTGTTAATGTGCGAAAATGGGGCTAGGAAGACCCATGTTATGTATCGATGCAATCTAAATTCCAAGCAGATAAACCAATATCTTGAATTCCTGCTGGACAGTGGAATGCTTGAGACGATACAGGAGCGCCCGAATTCAAAGCGCTACATATACAAGACTACCGATCTAGGTAAAAAGTTCATAGCTCATTACAAGCAATTGGCGTCGCTCTTTACGAAGGCGCCTCCTCCGTCGATTGCGTAGTTAAATATGCAATCTTAGTGAGTATTAGATCAATGAGATTGTACTTTGATGTATTACATACTTCTACTATAAAGAATGATAGTGATTATATGAAATGTATGTGTTGTTGTCTCCGCTTAAATGAAGAATCGCAGTCGCTATGAAGTCATCGCAGCCATCTTAAAATCCGTACACAAAGAAGAGACTCGCACCAAAATAATGTATAAAGCAATGCTGAGCAATGACCAGTGTAAATTATATCTAGATTCGCTTATCAAAAGCGGCCTTGTTCATGAGGTCAGCAATGGAGAAAAGATTTTGTATAGAATAACGCCGAAGGGAAGCAGATTCCTCTCCTATTATGACCAGATGAAGGAATTACTTCCTGTAGGTATCGAAGAGAATTTGGCAGATGAATACTATCACCTAAGCACTTAGTCAAACCACTGGCTTGAGGGTCATATGTAAACGCCTATCAAATATTAGAGAATACAGATTAGATGAAGGGACGAGTGACTGAAGAAACAGCGTATCATTTATCAGCATTAATCGAAGATGGATATTTGATACTTCTGAAACAGTGTCGAGTATATCGGCCTGTGAGCGGTTGAGAAGAACAATCGAAAGATCTGCATGAGTCGATATGCGGGATAACATGTTCGTTAATGTGCCTCTTCCATTCTTTGTGCTGTGAAGATTTTGCAGAGATTCGCTAGACATAATATTGAGAAGAATCTTATTGCGGTACTTCTGTTTCGTCTTGACAAGAGCTCCAAGCAGCTGATCGGCACTTAGATTTTTCCTGCTCCACAAGATCTTGAAAAGGCTCTTTTTGTTTGGAGGGAGAGATGTCTCGAAAAAATGTGATATTGAAGACGGATCCATCCAACTAACTGGTTGTAGCAGCACAGGGTTACCGCTCACAACAAGATTTGATACAATCCTCTGAAGAAACATCAATGCAATTGTCATGTTTACATGGGAATCTAGTTCAAGCAAAACTATGCCCTTTTTTGGAAAACCGCTATCAAGTGAAGCATCAAGAACAGGATAACCAGTTTGGATAGTGTCAACAGTTGGAACCTCAAGGAGATCTGCCGCATCCCTTCTATGTGCCTCAAACTTGATTCTCTGATGGGGAGTAAAACTGTAGAATATACTATTTTCTAGCGTATAGAGGAAAGATGGACGATTTATACGCGTGCCGCGCAGCTTTTGGAGGAATATTTCTCTCATTTTTACATTATTATAATAACTCTGCTTCAACTCAACTATGCCATCCACGAGAAAATCAAGTGTAGTGTCAGCAGGCTGCTCGCTTATGAATATGAGCTTAGCACCTGCCCTTTCCCTCCAGGTCTGAAGTACCCTTTCGTTGTTTAGGCGTGCCTCTCTATCCATGAAGGAGGCAATGGCGTCCCAGCTGTCAATTATGATTATAGGAGATTTGATGTCCATCAGTTGGTTAGTAATACGCTCAAAGAGAGACTCAGGTTCATCCAGCCTTGCATCTTCAAATACTGACATCATTTCACGATCTTGAGACAAGTGTGTTCCATGAGCCGCAGATTGCTGAACAAAGTCTTCCAACCATGGATAGTATTGAAAGAGCTGTTTTGGGGATAATCGCGTCGAGATGTAGAAGAAGTTATTCTTTATTCCCAATACGTTTAAGATCGTGAGTGCAAGTGTGGTCTTGCCTGTTCCAGCATATCCCTTTACCAAAAGGGAATATGTGTCACGGCATATAAAACGAAATAGGTCCTCGGGTATATTCGGCAAGGCATGATAATCCTTGCCCTTAACGTTTACATCGGGTTTTGCCATGGTTCATCCACTCTAGCCGTCTTCTCTCAAGCCTCTCTGATACAAATTATTGTTAGTGAATTAGCAATCCTATTAAGGATTGAGCATATCTTTGCCAGAACAGATGCATAACAAAATAGGTTATAGTTTTATCTTCAAAATTCTGTATCCTCAGTCTGCACTGAATTAATTACACCTCCATAGTCCTGAGCTCGCGCTGCATGGGATTGATTGTTCCACGCACAGACTAGAAGAAAAGATGAAGATAATTGGGCCAAAGTCGTTGATGGTAGTTTGATATTGCCAAAAAATAGGCAAACTGAATAACATTAATCGCACCTCAGAATTATTAGCATTATATTCTGCTATACGGGTTAGAATTCTTTCTTTCAAAGGGAACGATTTGAACTAATAAAATCTGAGAGATATAGACATGCACTATGTTAAATTAAAAATTGTAAAAATATTAATATAAATTTTTACGCCCATAGAGTCTTACCGCACTATTCTTAACTATTGTTGAAATTCTGCGATTGAGTAACATATTTATTGTAATCGTATAAGAATCTTTTAAGTAAGGCTATGGTCATTAATGAAGAATCGCTGGCAGCCAGGAAAAAGGTTGCGCAAACTAGACCCAGGTTCATAAGGCAAGAGAGCTGGAGGTATGATCGACTTGCCGAAAACTGGAGAAAGCCTAAGGGCAAGGACAACAAGATGAGAAAGCAAAAGTCAGGTATGCCAGCCCTTGTCAAGGTCGGATATAGAAGTCCAAAAGCAGCGAGAGGTCTTCATCCATCAGGATATCGTGATAATCTTGTTCATAATATAACCGAGTTAGCTAAGCTTGACCCGAAAAGAGATGCAGCGAGAATCGCCCACACCGTAGGAAAGAAGAAGCGAATTGATATAATTAACAAGGCTCTTCAGCTTGGCATTAAGGTACTCAATCCAGGTAATTTAATGTCAAAAATCCAAAAGGAAAAGGAGAAGACGGGTGAGTAGCATGGTAGTCAATATCTCCAAAAAGCGAGATCTTGTTGCCAGGATCCTAGGGGTAGGAGCTAATAGAGTCAGGTTTGAGCCCGATAGACTTGAAGACATTGCCGACTCGATCACTAGAGATAACATACGCTCGCTTGTAAAAAGCGGCGCCATATGGACTGTACAGCCTAGAGGAACCTCAAGAGGGAGAGCAATAAAAAAACGCGCGGTCTGGAAGATTCATGGTAAGGGTCCAGGCTCAAAGAAAGGTAAAAAAACTGCGAGAGTTGGAAAAAAAGAAGTCTATGTTGTAAGGACAAGGTCGATGCGACATCATTTAAAGGTGATTAAAGAAAGAAAGGACATCAGTAATGACGCGTACTGGCAACTGTACAAGAAGGTCAATGGAGGTCAGGTTAGGTCGCTTGCACACCTGCGCGAGCTTGCAAAAGAAGCGAAGTCTGGATAACGCAAGTTCGGAAGTAAGACCCTATAATTTGCAAATCGTGCTGCGCTGTCTCCGTTAAAGCATAAGCCCTCTTTCTTTAGCAGTTCTTTTTTCTTTATTGTGCCAAAAACATAGCCGCCCAGTTTCCCATCTGACTTGATGACTCTATGGCAGGGAGTGGTGACAGGGTTCGGGTTTCTGTTTAGAATCTTTCCAATTGCGCGCGATGCACCAGGATGGCCGAGTGCTCTCGCAATATCTCCGTAGGTAGTGACCTTGCCCTCAGGGATCTGAGCAACTATATCATACACATCATTTGCCCTAATCAGCCGCGATTTCATTACATATTTGGAGGAATATGATGTTTAAAATACCTATTCAGACTCTATAAACTTCAAGAGGGCTGTCACGGAGGATTTTGAGTATTTTATCCTTCTGGCTTCCTAACCCCTTGCTGTCCAGTACAACATGTGTCACTTTCTCTGTACTCTTTTCAATCATCTGATCTAACATTTCCTGGTCAATTGCTTCAAGATTGTGCTTTGATGCCACTGATGCGAGAGCAAAGTTTGACTCAAGCAATAGTTTATTGAACTTTTGCGGATAGTGCGTCCCTCCAAGAGCTATGCCCACCTTCTCGCAGCGCTCAAACCCATCCACAAGTACACCCAAGAGTGTTTCACATATTATGGCAGCCGCATTTTCATCTCTCCATTGCTTTTCCGATGATCCCAATTCTATAAACAATACAGGCTTATTGATTGATGTAGGTCCATGATGTGTTGCTTCTATAATAACCTCATACCCGGGAACCTTTTGTCTCGCAGTAGTTATGGCCTTCAAATAGGCCTTTAACAGACTAGGGTAGGCGATTGCTATCTGTCGAGGGTAACCTCCATGAGGGTTATCCATAGAAAAATTGCCAGTGAAGTGACATGTTAGCGTTGGAATGGAACTTTGTGACTTGTGTTTTGAAAGAAAAATGAATACATCTGCCTCCGAATATAATTTAGAAATATTTTCAAGTGTGAGCAAACTGCCATAGAAAACATACAGCTGGATATTCTTATGGCGAGGGGATAGATATGACTGACCGTACGAACCATCCCCAGTCAGGCTTTCAAATCCTGCCCTGCTTATGAGATAGTGGCTCATTGACTTGCCAGCCAAGTCATAATAAGAGGTTATTAACACGTATTGGTTTCCCAACCCACCGCCGTTACAGACACGCATTATTTTAGCCTTGTCTTAAACCAGGGATAAAGATCCCTAACATTCCGGCGTCACCTCCATATATCGATATCGATCTTCTATATGGAAGAAGAATGCAGAATGGGTAAGAAAAGCTGACGGAATCTACATCTTTTGAGATCTTCTTAGAGAGAGAAGCATGAGGAAGTTTATAGCAATATAGGCATTTGACACCTAGAGACTGTAATATCTATAACAAAACTCTGAAGCTCCCTTGTAAGAATTACAATTCATTATTATTGTACTCGAGTAAATTTATTAAATGCGTAGGACCCTTGGATACCAAACAAGATGAACAACAGAATAGAAGAGGCCCAGAAGAATGACAACGGTCAGGATGAAATTGAAGTTAAAGAAGGCATTAATGAAAATTCTAATTCTGAAGAAATGGAGGTGGCCGCTGAACAGAGTGGTGCTAGTACCTCTGATGAATATCAGATTGAAAGCCAGGATGCTACAGAGGAAGAGACCTCCTCCCATACAGATGCAACTGCAAGTTCACCTTCTGTTACAGCTTCATCAACGTCAACACAACCAAATCAGACTATACAATCCTTAAGCGACTCGAAATTCTTCGCTATTCGCACCACAGGAGGTCAGGAGCGTGTAGTTGCAAACTTACTGCAGACAAGGGCTAATACCAAAAAATTACAAATTCGGTCCATCATCGTGCTTGACAGTTTTAAAGGTTATATGATTGTAGAGGCTCCAGATTCAAACGCCGCATATGAGGCACTTGCAGGCATAAGGCATGTTCGCGGTCAGATTAGAGGAGATTTGCCTTACAAAGATATTGAAGGTTACCTGGTCAAGAAGCCTGTAGTATCAGAGCTTAGTACAAACGATACTGTCGAAGTAATCGCAGGTCCGTTTAAATCAATGAAGGCCAAGATAACTCGGGTAGACTATGAAAAGCAGGAAGCTACAGTTGTTTTGCTTGATTCTCCATACCAGATACCGGTAACCGTCGACGCGAATTACCTCAAGAGGTTAGCTCATTAGGGAAAATGATACACGGAACTGAACGATTAAATAAAGAAATGTAACCAAACTTATTGTTTAGCTTTCTGGTGTTATAATTGATTGTCGACCTCAACATAAAGGGTAAACATGCAGTAGTTATAGGAGGGGGGACAGAGGGTATCAGAAAAGTTCGCGCCCTCTTAGGCCAGGATTGCAAAATAACTGTGATAAGTAACAGGTTTAATCGCTTTCTGATGGGGCAGGCTGATCTGGGCAGGATCGAGCTTGTCAAAGCAAAGCTCAGAGATGCCAATATACTGGATAATTACGCTGATGCATTTCTGGTGCTAGCAGCAACTAATGACAGAGATCTAAATCGGAAGATAATACAAAGGGGCCGCTCGCTAAGGGCATTTGTTTACGCAGCAGACGATCCAGCTGTAAGCGATTTTTCTTATGCATCGATAATAAATATCGAAGGGATTGTGCAGGTAGCTATCTCAACGTCTGGCAAAAGTCCTCTAATGGCCCGCAAAATAAGGATAAGAGCAGAGCGTGTACTGAGGAGGATAATCAAGAAGGCAGATATTGAAAACGCCAAGCTTCAGGAATTTGCTCGACAAGCAGCGCGGCCACATATTAGGACCGTTGACGAGCGTAAAGAGTTCCTATATTCTGTGGTAAAAAACAGACAAATTCAGAACCTTATTAAGGAAGACAGGATTGAAGATGCTAAAAGCGCTACGTTAGAGCTGTTACATAAATGGGAGAAAAAAGGCAGGACATGACAGCAATTATCAAAGCCACATCCGAATCATCGGCAGGTCTGGCGGAGATCATCAATGCTAGGGTTACCTATCGCAATGCTCCCATGCATCTGCTAGAAAAGTTCACATTCAAAGATATAGATAAGGCACATAGGGACTTTCTCAAAAATGCTTTCCTTGACGAATGCGTGATCCTACAGACATGTAACAGGGTTGAAATTTTTGGTGCGGCAAAAGACGTCCAAGTGCACAGGCTGCTCGAGGAATGGGTCCGCGCTTCGGGGCTGTCTCAAAAAGACCTTGACAGTATAGAAATCAATAGAGGCAAGGAAGCAATTGTGCATCTAATGAGGCTTGCCTCAGGTCTGGAATCGCTTGTCATAGGCGAAGACCAGATTTTGGGTCAAGTGAGGCGCGCCTTTGAATATTCTCGCGCTCATCGGTATGCAAGCATGAACCTTTCGATGGTATTTGATAGAGCTCTAAAGGCAGGAAGCAGGATTAGAACCGCTACAGGCATAAACAAAGGAAACGTTTCTATTGCATCGGTGGCCGTGAACCTTGCTGAAGAGTACATTGACGACTTGAAGAATAAGACCGTCCTGCTGATAGGTACCGGCGAGGCCGCAAGCCTCGTAGCGAAGGTGCTCAAAAGACGGGATGTAGACTTCATGATAGCAAGCAGGGTTCCTGAAAGGGCACATGCATTTGCAGAAACTGTCGCAGGGGATCCGGTCGCTTTTGATACAGCTCTAGAAATTCTACGAACAGTGGATGTGATATTTACTGCAACTATGGCCCCCTACAGACTGATCACTTATGAAAGGATAGAAAGTGCAATGAAGAGCAAGAAGGATAGGAACAGTATGATGATCTTTGACCTATCTAACCCGAGGACAGTCGATGAAACAGTCGCAACCATCCGTGGGGTCAAACTGATAAACATGGATCAGATAGCTGAGCTTGTTGCTAAGAATATGCGGTCCCGAGTCAAAGAGGTCAATTCTGCAGAGAAGCTGATTAATGATGAGATGAAATCATTTGATACAATCATGAAAAGAATGAAGGCGGAGCCAGTTGTAATGACGGTATTTAGGAATGTCGATAGGATAAGAGACAGGGAATTGAAAAAAGCACTAGCAATGATTGGAAAAAAGCTGACGCCGGAGGAAGCTAGGATTATAGAGCAGCTGTCCTACGCAATTGTAGAGGGCATCATTTCTGTTCCCATGAATAATCTGAGAAAAGAGATTGAAGGAGGCGGGAGTGAAGAGATAACAAAAAGAGTAGCCAAGTTGTTTAACTATGAAGAAAATCAATATCAACAACAGCGTTAACTCATTTCCACATGTAAGACTAAGGCGACTTAGGACAACACCTGCAGTCAGGGATCTTCTTCAGGAGACACGGCTTTCATCTAAGGATCTGATAGCTCCTATTTTTGTCCAAGAGGGGTCAAACAAAGTACAGCAGATAGCCTCGATGCCAGATATCCAACGCATTCCGCTGTCCAAGCTTCTTGTTGAGGCCGATAGAATTATGGAGCTTGGTATCGGCGCAATCATCTTATTTGGTTTGCCTTTGCACAAAGACGCAAATGCAGAGGCAGCGTTTGACGACAGTGGCATCGTGCAGAAATCAATTGAACTTTTGCGTAAGCACTTTGGTCCCAAATTAGCTATTATCACTGATGTTTGCCTTTGTCAATATACTTCTCATGGTCATTGTGGGCTAGTGGTAAATAAAAAAATCGACAATGACAAAACCATCGAGGTATTGACGCGGGTGGCCATCAGCCATGCGAGGGCAGGCGCAGATATTGTGGCACCTTCTGCAATGATGGATGGCCAGGTGCAAGCATTGCGGGCTGGCCTAGATGATGCAGGTTTTGTAGATGTAGCTATAATGGGATACTCGGCAAAGCAGGCATCGCCGCTCTATGCTCCATTCCGCGATGCTGCTCATTCCGCCCCCGAATTTGGCGACAGGCGTACTTATCAAATGCCTTTCTCGAACGCAAGGGAGGCCATACGTGAAATTGAGACAGATATCGCAGAGGGAGTTGATATTGTCATGATAAAGCCTGCCATACCATACCTCGATCTTGTATACACTGTCAGACAGAACACGCATGTTCCCATATGCGCTTACAGTGTTTCTGGAGAGTATGCGCTGATCAAGGCAGCGGCTATG
>DATAAU010000047.1:0-4387 GCA_036259955.1 Nitrososphaera sp.
CATCCTTTCATTACAGATAGAAGATATATATTTTTGATATTTTTTCACAAAATAATGCTATAGCAATGATTTATTGCTGGGAAAGTTCGACAATAAATATTGTCATACGAAACTGTTTTAGTTACATCTGCCGGAAGCATTGTTGCTCAGGGAATAATCAAGTCATTGAATCTTGCAAATAAGGACAAACACAATCCTGTGAAATATCAAATTATTGGAGCAGATATGAGCCCAGATGCGGCTGGCTTATACCGTGCAAATAAGGGAGTTCTAGTCCCGCCGGCCAGCTCCGCTGATTATACAGAAGATCTCATTAACCTTTGCAAACAGAGAGAGATTAAAGCAATATTTGTCGGTTCAGATGATGAATTACTAACTGTTTCCCGTGCACAATCTCAAATAGAAAGAGAAACTGCAGCAAGAGTACTGGTAGGGCCTTTTGACCTCATATCAAAAGCTAGAGATAAGTGGAAAACATATAAATTTTGTAAGATAAACGATCTGCCACATGCAGCATCTGCATTACCGTCCGATCGTGAAGAATTTGCAGAGGAATTTGGCTACCCTATAGTTGTAAAACCTCGAGAAGGATATGGCTCCGTACATTTCAACATAGCCAAAAATAAAGAAGAGATGGATTTTTCAATTCAGGCAATTGAAAAGGCAGGTTGGCATGCAATCCTCCAGGAATTTCTAGAGGGTGAGGAATTCACAACTGGAATAACCGTTGATACATCCGGAAAAAAAATAATGTCGTCCATATCTATGAAGAAAATAATAAAACATGGGCAAACATACAAGGCCTTTGTTGATGATTTTACTCTCGTACGAGAATCAGCAGAGAAATTTGCTAGTAAGCTAGGTGCCAAAGGCGCAATTAACATTCAAGCGAAGCTTCAGCAAGACAAACCTGTGATATTTGAAGTCAACCCCCGCTTCTCCGCAAGTTGTCCTATGCGGGCAGTAGCAGGAATCAACGAGCCAAATATTGTTTTTAGAAATGAAGTATTAAAAGAGGAGATTGATATTAAAGTCTATAAAAAAATGTTTTGTATGCGTTACTGGAATGAGGTTTACATCCCTATGTCATCCTATGAAAAAATGGCTGCCGAAGGTGAGACAATAAGACATGAGAATCACTCATTCATACAGGATTATTTTTGAAAGATGAGCGAATGGCAATTGCTATCGCAGACAATATTTGACATGCCCACGGTCATAGCCAAGATAACTGTCCTGGAATAATATTGCGCTCTTATGAATTCGAAGAAAATCCTTCTCCCATATAGATAGATATACTGGAAGGTGATAAAATCGCAATTCGCTTGCGCTAATTAAGGAGCTAGCGCACTTGCTTCTTGAAACTAAACTTGAAATTCTTGCGATCCTATCTAACTGATTATAGAGGACTCTTTTTCTCCGTCAGACCTTCTGTCTGTTTCTGTATAAAGATTAGTGGTTGTTGTTGTAACACCTCTTTGCTCATTACTTCGTCTAACTTGCAGTAGATTTGAAGAAACCTAAGACCTTTTTCAGTAGTCTTAAATGTTTTTGTGTTTAGATCATAGCTAAGCAAACCCTTATCACTTAGAATCATCAAATAGCCCTTTAATTGTGCATAGCTAAGGTTTGCCCCGTACATTAATTTGAGTTTGGTGCTTACGCCGCCGTTTGCAGTCTCCAGAATCTGGCTTATTATGTCGATTCTATTTCTACCTGTCATGCCTTGTGCTGCTCCAATAGATAATGGTTTGAAAAACCAGATTTTCTGTTGTCTTGATTAGTACAGTCTTCATTGAAATAAACAGGAGAGGTCAAATTGCCATTTCCCACAAGGTGTAGGCGCCACTGCTTTTCAGTTTCAACCATTCCAAAGTTTACCGCATAGTCCAGTATACACGGAGAAAGATTTAATATCTTAGTCGCCTTGTCGACTAGTTCTATTTCCTTGCGGATTTTTCTTTGCTCTTCCTTTAGTTGAAATAACTGTTCTAGAGTCCTGCTCAGAGATCCATTAGTCTTGGCAATCTCAGTTCTTTCAATGACGAGATCTCGTATTTTTACTGCATATTCATTATTTCTTGATTGCAATTCTTGCAAGCGCCTTTCAGCTTCTTGAGTTTCCATATGAATAGACTCCAATGCCTGATTTTGAGCCATGCCAGGATAAACATCCTTTGAGCCCCAGACCAGTGTCAAGGGCCATCTAATACCCAGATGCTTGCTGATCATGTTTGCATCCATGAGGTATCCTAAACCTCCTTTTCCAGAACAGTAACACGAAATTTCCAAATCCCGTGAAAGTAATAACGGAATCGCAATTGCCCTTGGAGATATATAGCTAGCGGCTTTTGATAGATCTGGGTTGAGAGGATCATCTAAATCTATAGTTAGTTCCTTCTTGCACGACATGCAGGAACCTTTGATGGATGATTTTCGTTCTGTAAAGAAAGAGGTAGGCGCTTTGCTTCCGCAATTACAATGAAGCCACATCGGAGCCCTGTTATAGGAAGCTGAACTTACCCCAGTACTTATGCCGTGAGATAATAGGACTCGTTCAGTTCTACCGAGGATATCTGTATAGGTTCTGAGATTAGATAACAGGAACTCAAAACCATTTGCCATAACCTGTGATATTTCGGATAACCTCACGAACAAGGTACTGTAGCCCCATGTGCTGTTGACTATCTTTGACATCAGAAAGGAATTGAAATCGGAATAAGATCTTGCTTTTGAATAAGCGGCTTCTACTAATTCCCAGAATCGGTTTAAATTATCGATCATCTTCTCACGATGAGATGGCGATGAAGAGGATTTTTTTATCCATGAGACAATTTCCCTTCTCCAATTATACAGTGTTGTCTCCGGAGGTCGAGGAATATTGCATACCATTTGCCACTTCTTGGAAGGGTTTATAGCCAGTCTAAGTTGCAGCATGCCTGAGGAATGGTGAATACTGGGGAGCTGTGCTCGTCTCACCCAGATTTCATCTATAAAGTCGTGATCAACTATTACAAACAAATTAACAATTCGTTGTTCTTCACGATTTTCAATTATTGATTTCAATGTCTCCAGCAACACAATCTTCTTAAAGATGCCACCATATGCAAACAAATTAGGTTGATGAGTGGAAACAATAAGTTTAGTTGAAGGGTCATATAGTAGATTCCATTGCTTTGTTATATTATCATGAAGTGTATCTGCTTCGGAATGAAATTTGCGAATGAAGGTTGCAAGCTTTATCCTATTCTTTAATACTCTATCATTTATTTTTATACTGTCTGAGGAAAGTAACTTCTCCGCATCTGAGAATGTCCGAGTTAAAGATTTTCCAAAATCGAGAACCTCTGACTCATATGCAAGTTCTGCTCTGGAGTGCTGTGGCTTAATTATACTGCTTTGATTATCTTTCATGGCCTTCTGCCTCTTTATTGATTAGCTGTTGATCAAAGCGTTGTCTGGACAATTAGTCCATCTAGGATAACTGCCGAGGTCTACCAGCTCATATTTCTTTATGCGGACATATGTGTGTGTGTTCACGCCAATCTGTAGGCCCAGACAAATATTTTAATAGTTAGAAATTAAGAACCGATACAAATTTAATGTATCCTGAACAGAGTCGTAATTACTAAGGATTTTCCTTTCTAGTGGAGGTTAAAATTGACAACAGTATCGCAGTTTGAAGATTTATGTTGTTTTGCTCAATTGAGTTGATACTATGGACTTACTTTCTTAGTCAAGTAAAAACTAATAATAATAACCCTATTCGGTCGCAAAACCCGAATTGGAAAGGACGCGTTCACACACTACGTAAGGTGCAGGAGTAGAGAATTATAATTCGAGTTAGGACTGTTAAATTGAACATAATCAAAACTTAGTATATCAAAATAATATTTATTTTAACCGATAAAAAAATCTAAGTAAAAAAAGGCTACATCGCATCTACTATATACGAAGCATACGAGATAAATTACTACGACGGGATAAAATAATAACTATTCCATGACTGTAGAGGACAGAAGTATATGCTTGTTTGGTATCCGCATGACGGAAAAATAGGAGAACGGAGAGGTAAGAACGGAACACACACACCTATATGTCCTAAACCCGGCTGCCGTTCTCCCTCGTTATATATATTGGCAAATTATTTGAACTTTTTGCTATGCTAGGCCAATTTGCTTGTCCATGCACCTTTTGTATTGAATACGACCTTAGCTTCTAAACTCGTGAATTTCTAAACTGTTCTAAGAAAGCGAAAGTATTTACCCTCTGCGATAGAGTTCTATAATGTTCCGTGACGGCATCGATATAATCATCCGCCCTATCATTCCACGAGTCACACCCGTCAATTGCGTTCTCTCCCGAATTGTAAGCACCAGCCGCCATT
>DATAAU010000048.1:0-13476 GCA_036259955.1 Nitrososphaera sp.
AGTTGCTGGACCCAGCTTTATGCAATATTTGAATAAATTATTTAAGATTCAGATAGCAGCTGGTGATATACTACAGTTTGAGTCAGGTAATCACGATAAATTCTTCATGTTCTCATTAACTGGGACATGGGATGAGATAATTGAGCTGAAATGACAAATTAACGCTCTGTACGCGTCCCTTAGCAGTCCATACCTATCGGATTACAAACAAGGTAAACTGATTCAGATATCCGTCACAACATCAATAAATTTCAGACGGCTACAGTTCAGAGGCTAGGATGGTTTTGAATCTTCTGAACCCTCAAACGGACAGATTTGTACGCAATCTAACAGAGATTACAGAAGCAATTGATACATGACCCATGACGATTAAGGCTCAAGAATAGAGTCTCTCTAAAAGCAAAGTTCCAATTGCATCAAACCTACAGATTCCAAATAAAAGAGTGCTAAAATTCCAATAGTCGGACAAAATGAATTTTTATCAAAATCCAGACAAGCTCACGCTAGAGGCGTTATGTCGATACCGTCAGGGGTTTTTTATAATTCTACTGCGGTCAGCAGTGTGAGAAATTTAAAAGACAGTTTTCCTGCCTCGTGGATGCAAGAAATTGACATCCTCTGATCATGTCGGATAGGAAAAGATTAGGCCACCGCTTTGACTATGATCATGCTGACAGCATGTTGAAAATCCATATTTGCTCTGCATCAAAAAAGCTTTGGAAAATTCTTACTCTGGCCAAGGATGCTTGAAAATAAATAAATCAAATACATCAATGGTATCATTGTTGTAAACACAAGCCTAGATAAAACATGTATCATGTATCTAAATCTCGCATAATTTTGTCTAGAATCTGTCTGACCCACAGATCCTAACTATAGAAATCGGAGGGATAACCGGGCATATGCGAAGAGAACAATAAGACAATAGTATTAACTAAGCCTTAACGAGGGTTGACAGTCAAATGTGGGTGATTTTTTCTTCTGTAATTTTTCGAACCAATCTATAATATATCTGTAAACTAATCATTATTACTGTGTCGACTAATCCTATGGGGGAAAGAACCAATCCCTTTGCAGATTGGACAAGATTATTGAACAGGTCGGTATATTCTATTGACGGCAAGAAAATCGGCTTCCTAAGGAAAGTAGTCGCTGATTACATGCTTATTAAGAAGGGCTTTATAAGCCTGACAAAGTATTTTATTCCTACATCTTTAGCAGAATCGGTGAGCAAAAAGGGGATAAGGATTCGAGTTACCGCTATTGAAGCCAAAACGAAATACTCTTCTATCCACATGAAGAATTTTGTTAATAATTTTGAATCCTTGCACCAAGAAGAAATTAAGAACAGGGTAATAGTCGACAGACTGCAGGCGATTCGCTATGGAACAACTAGAAATAGACTGGCAGCCGGGATTGCATTTATCTCTGGCATTTTGTTTTTAATATCAGGGTACAAGGCAAATCTGGCTATTTACGACTTAATTGGGGAGCAAGTCAGATTGCATACTGGCCAAGAAATTTGGCAATATGCTGCAGCGCCTATCGGTGTTCTTGCCTTTTTGAGCCAGCTTGGAGGCTTTGCGGTATTGATGGGTGCAGGATTGTTTGCAGCCAACAGAGTAAACTGGGCCAAATTTCTGGTACTGCTTGGAACGGGTCAGGGATTGATTAGTATTGTATTACATATCATTCTGAGACTTTTGTCCAGTGGTGGATGGAATGATATTGATAATAACTACATGATATGGTTAGGTACCTCTCTAACGGGACTTGGAACCCTTTTTGCAATAGCGTCTCAATCGGTCTCAAAAGGAAAGGGAGAGGGCATAAATCTTAAGATACTACGATTCATACTGCACAGAGAAGCGAAGAATAATGTGAAGTGACTAACAGGGCAGGGAATGTTGCTAATGACTATTCTGTTTTTATTTGAATTACCTGAGCATAAGTTGAATGAATGAATCATGACAGTTCCTTAAGCGAAGTAAAATGCAATGGATAGTCTATCGATATTTGTTTGAAGTAGCGATTAGAACAAAGATGCTCAGGTGGATGATGATAGTAATGCAAATGAAATCAAGAAAGAAACCATCATACACTACTATTTTAACCAGAAAGGTTAGAAACTCAATTCAGCTCGCGTACTGAAGCACATTACCAATGAGATATCTCTTAAATGCAGTAATAGAGCTACGATATCATGTGGAAACTCATCACAGGAGGCTGCTGCATTTTCTTGGCGGCTGGGATAGCCGTTTTCTTTATGGACAGCCTTCTGAGTTGGTTTAAACTCTTGTCTTTTTCCACAGTCCAGGCCACAATAATCTCCTATGGGATAATGCTGGTTTTGATCGCAACTGGTAGCATTTTCATTTTCTTTGGTATAAAAGAAGGGGAGCACAAACAGAAAAAGAAGAAATATGGAGTACAAGAAGAGGTCAACTCACAGCAGGAAAGCAGTGATGAACCCATTTTAGTAGTTGAAGATATAATCGAAGTCAGTGAAACTATCCCTCTTGGTAAGGCTTTCCGCGATTATCCGTTTGTTCAGAATTATTTTCTTCGAATAAGAAATAAAAGTAAAAATAGAACTGCAGAATCTTGTAATGCGAAACTTGTGATTGGAAATAATACATCTTTCTATCCCATTACCACGTATTGGAGAAACACGAGCGAATCTACGACGGTAAACATTAGCAAGATGGAGGACTTGAAGCTTTTTACAATAGTCGAAGAATATGATCGAATTTTTTTTCCTAAGGCAATTGTAAGCGAAGGACATCTAGAGGGCAGTGTTGAAAGATTGTATAAGGATTCGATTCAGAAGGAACTTGAGGTTTGCTTCATCTCAAAGACTGGACGTTTTGTTCAAAATCCTTATCGGAAGAAAATATCAGACATAATCAAAGAAGCAAAAAGAGAGCAAAATTGATGGCAGTAGTCGTTGCTACCATTATTATTCTCAATGAGAGTAAGAGAGTATTCGCATGGTATTCTCCTTGCGGTCTCCAGGATTGAATTGAGCATCCTAACTTGCCGTCCTGTTCAAGCTTGTTTTCCAATTAAAGTGATCATAACAAACTAAGGAAATAGCCCATGGCGCAAGTGGTGGGGTTTACGTGTGTTAGGTGATGACCTGGCGATCAAGCCAGCAGCCGCTAACTTAACATCATCATCGTTGTCATCTCCCCTGAGACGAATGTTGGTTTCTAAGTAATGAAACACTCTGTCAAGCCTCGCCTTTATCAAAAACTCGTGAGGCATTAGAGGCCAAAAGTGTTCCAGAGAACCATCTTCTTTTCTGATTGCAGTCCTTGATATCTTTCTGATAGTCTAATTGCATCGTTGTAATATTGTCTCTTTAGATGACATTTGTATTTCGCAAGAGGACAATACCTATATTGCAAGAGGATTCTAAGACGTGACAGATTTTCAACTTTTTTTCGAATCTAATTAACTAAAGCAAACAGAAATTGTAGATAACTTTTTGCATTCACAAATGAGGGGTTATCAACTCATTGCAGTGTTTACGGACATGGACATTATTTGTGAAGGAAGAAAGGGGAGGCTGGCCGCTATTATACTTCCATAAATCAGACTGAGATTTTGGTCTTTGGATTAAAATGGATTCTTATCTCTAGCCTTCAGGCATTACATCGCAGAAACCCTTCTAGTTGCTCGTCACATAACAAGACCCGCAAAGAATCTGTCTTCTGAAGTGATATTCCTTCACGGCCTGAGGGGCCCGCTAATCATACGGGTTCTAATATCGGTGCTGTTGTATACAATAACGACGAAAACACAAGGGTGAATTTTTAATAATGACTCACAAGGGAGAAGAAGAGGTTAGCTTCAATAATAGATCATTTCCTCACTGGAACGACCTCTATGCAAATGAAACAGGTATAAGTTCACTTCCATGGTACAACAAAGATCTTGATTATGATCTGAAAGAATATTTGCGCGCTATGAATATGACAAAAGGAAGGCTACTTGACCTTGGTACCGGCCCTGCGACTCAGGCGATAGAGTTATCCAAACTTGGATTCCAAGTCACTGCTACCGACATCTCTGAAAATGCAATAACTAGAGCGAAGAGGATGTCTAATAGCATTGAGTTTATCGTTGATGACATACTCAAATCAAAACTAAAAGAGGATTCTTTTGACTACATATTCGACCGTGGATGCTTTCATGTGTTGGAGCCTTCATCTAGGCAGAAGTATGTCAATCAAGTAAGTCTGCTTCTAAGAAATGGAGGATTACTGTTCCTCAAAACATTTAGCACAAAAGAATCTTCGAGGGGAGGCGGCCCATATAGATTTTCAATTGATGAAATCGATTCGATATTTAATGATAGATTTTTGATAGACTCCTTTAAGGAGACAGTTTATCAAGGAACATTAGACATTTTGCCAAAAGCTCTATTTGTTGTTCTGAGGAAAAAAACTTAAGGAGAAGTGGAACCTTTGCAACAATCCTTTTTGTGAAAAGTTGCATAAGAAAATTATTGGGTTTATAGCCTAGTCTAGGTTTGCGGATTCAAATGAATTTTTATTATCCAAATTCGGCGGGTCCGCACTCCTGACAAATGATTTATGGGCGGATTTCTGTTTGGTATTTTTTGTCACAGTCAGCCCTTCTGCTGTCCCCAATAATAGATAAAAAGCTATAAGCTACTAGTATAGTACCTTATCTACACCAAAATGGATGAAATAAAAAATGTCACTTTGCCCTTAGTTTTGGTGGACTAGGCATCTCCTTAAGCTTGCCCAATGCAACCTCTGCTGCTTTCCTGCCTGATAAGAGCATAGAACCAAAGGTTGGTCCCATCCTCGGAAGGCCATGCGTTTCAGTAACAGACATGCCTGCTGCAATCAGCCCTGGAAATACTTCATCTGTGTAGTTAACTACAGCATCCTCACCTCCTTCAACCCACATTGGGTCCATGCCCTTCCATTTGACGTATCCTCGGTCCATCAGACGCCTGACAGCAACTGAGTCGTGTCCTGAAGCATCAATTACAATCCTGCTTTCAAGGGCAACGGGATCCACACATGTAATATTTCTAGGCAAAGCAGAGACAGGCATCCAGTTGACTACCACCCCACCTACTCGTTTATTCTTGAGTACAAGGTCATCAAATTTGGTGAGCTGCAAAAAGCGTACTCCTGCATCGCATGCTGCCGATATTAACTTGCTGCATGCATGGGGGCCCCATGTGGCGTACAGTCCATCATTTATCTTTCTGTATGGAACTCCAAGCTCATCCCATACCTTTTGCGCTGGTGCTCTCACGGTGACTGGATTCATCATATAGCCCCCAACCCAATATCCTCCCCCGAGGTAATTGTTCTGCTCTATGATGAGGGTTCTAACCCCTTCCCTTGCAAGATCCCTGCCAGCAGTAAGGCCAGCGGGGCCTGCACCGATAATTATAACGTCAGAATCCGTATATTCTCTCATTGTTTCACTAAACATATCTGCAATAGTCCTGGTAATTTCTTTCTCGCTCACATCGGCAAATATCTTTGCCATATGAGATATCATCCGTCCCTGATGGTTATTAATAGATTAGGTGTCCTGTGATGGACTCGTCTATACTTAGTAAAAAGAGTCGTTTTATTGTCTAAATGCTATTATTGACTTCGGCTAGTTTTTTTTACTTAATAACTTCATAACTTATGCGTCAGATATTTGACTCGATTAATTATTCACCTTACCCAATAAGGCTGACCTCTTACCGCAACTCTGCTTAATCCGGATCAAAACATTGTATTGTCATTGGAACTTTTCTCAGGTATCCTCTGAAGTACATCCCAGTGTTCAACAATCTTGCCATTGTCATCTAATCGAAAAATATCAATACCTGCCCAATCATTACTACTTTCTCCAGGCCACTCCTGATGGCAATGCAGAACAACATAGTTTCCTTCCGCTATCGCCCGCTTGAAGTGAACCCGTTTGCCCGGATATTCTCTTGTCATCCTCTCAAAATACTCAATGAAGGCCTCCTTGCCGTCGGCCACTGTCGGGTTGTGCTGGATGTAAACATCCCCAACATACCTCTTAATGGCAACAGTAGGATTACTCTGGTTGAACGCTAGGTCGTAGAAGGCCATCACATTCTTTTTGTTTCTTTCAAGTTGCTGTTGGTCTGTCATAACTATCGTTCCTTCTACTATTCATGAATACTTTCTAATAGTTAATGATTAGAGATTTATCATCTGCCTAATAGCACGTCAGTGCATCACGAAAGCGACATAAACCTGTTCAGCATAACAGGAGTTAGCCATCTGGAACTCTGACAGAATTCATTCCTTAAGGATTATGCAGTAATCTCATGGTATGACTCACTAAATTCCAAAGTGAGAACAGGCAAACAAATAATCCGTACTTCGGGGTCCTGACAGTAAGAACGGCCTATGACCGAGTGAAGGTTGTCAGTGTGCTGGTGTAAATATCTAATAAAGACATCCATACGAGTGGCTCCTTGATGTACTCCACTGACAATTAATAAGGGTGAAGTCTGATAGCTTACTTCTTACAGATATTTAAGATCCTGTGCCCAGTTTACGTCTGTAATATGAGGTAGACATATGTGGAAGAAGGATCTATCTCGACCGCATTTGTCTATCCTATATTGATGTCGATCACTATCTGGTTAGCCGTAAAGCAAGATGTGCTGATTTGCCAAGCTAATTCAAGGTTAATCCTTTGCAGATGGCTTGTTTGTCACGCCACTCCCCAGCGTATGGTCTATCTTAGTTATCAAATCAATAAGATCAGATTTGTGGGCGTTAAGATATTCCTGTCCTCTGTCCTGAAGCCTTATCTTATAAAGCCTAAGATCTCTGTGTTCGTCAAAGAACTGCTCCATCATAGCGTTCCCATGCTTCGTGGGACTCACAAGCTCATCAAAGTGTTCAAGCGTGCTAGCCAAATCGCCTCGCTCAATTGAATCCTTGGCCTTAGTAAGAACTTCTTTTATATCCTTTAACTGTTGAAGAGAAGCTGAAACTTGCTTGGTGCCGAAAAGACCGCTTTTCTTTGTTACTCCTACTTTTGTTGCAATCTCGCTTGGAAGTTCGTAATATTCCTCTTTGCCTGTAAAGGTCCTCCTTTCGTGCTTGATGACAAGACCTTTCATCGAGAGGCGCATAAGCGCATCCTCAACTTCTGCCCTGTCCATGGCGGTCACCCATACTATCTTGCCCACATAGTCATAACCTTGTCTTATTGACTCGAGTACGACTACTTCGATGATCCTCCTGAAACCCTCTTCTGCACGTGCATTTTCAAAGTCTCTGTCACGCACAGCCTTCCTGGCATTTTGGATGTCTATCTCTATGGATCTCTTTAGCGCGTCAAGACCATCATCGATTCTGCCACTTAGGGTAAGGTAGCAAGCTTTGTTATACCATGACATACCTTCGTTAGGGTTGATGTCTACTGCCTTTTCGCAGCATTCAATGGCTTTATCATAGTTTTTCATTTTATAGTAAGCAAGTCCCTTGAGGTTCCACGCTTCGGCAATGTTGACGTCCACCTCAAGCGCTCTATCATATGAAGCGATAGCAACAGTATATTCGCCTAAGTGAAAATGGGCATATCCTCTTTTAATCCATGCATCAACGTACTGCGGGTCAATCCTTAATGCAAGATCAAAGCTCCTTATCGCTTCAAGGAACTTCTCATTAGACATATTGTTGATTCCTTTATTGTAGAGATCTCGCTTTTGAAAATCACTTTCGTTATAATCAGATTCTAGTCTGTCTTCAGAAGGGACACCGTCCTTTCTTTTGCTATCCCTTCCAAACAATCTGCCCATTAAAATAAATTTCCAAATTCACAGATAAATAGATTATGATAGAAAAATGCTATAATTCATGAGGCATTTGTGATCGAACTGGCGTAAATTTTTTCCATATAATCTATACTCGCAGTGGCATTGATTGTGGGAAGTTCTTAAAGTACATCTCATCTGACGTTGAGATATGATGGGCCCGCCCTACTTCATAAAGGCATCTTGCAGCCTGAGCTTGAGGACTGCTGTATTGTAAGACTCATGGTATAGGCTTGGCTGTGTTACGACTGCCCTGAATTACCAAAACACTGGTGTGTAGTTATTGCAATATCCTGAACCAATATTTCAAGAGCGATTCTCCCTAAAGGTTGGGGCAGCTCACAGTCCTGCTCACCATTTGTGTCACAACTTTGCAGATATTAGCCGCAGCATCAGAAACAAGACGTAGCAGTGTAATGGGGGGTTCTCGCAGCTTGTATAAGCAGTTACATCTTCTTATAGAGTCAGAATGGTCTCTCTTTTTATCTAATACGTGCGCAACTTCGACTATATATGATGTCAAAGACCTTTACTGCTATTCTAATAGTTGCATTACTTGTTAGTGCTTCGGGAACAGTCGGACCATTATATTTTGTGAGCTCCCAAGGGCAGACAACAACAGAGCCTGCGGAGATTGTTCTCAGCGAGAGTGAAGCCTCACCTGGTGTTGCAATCGAACTAGAAGGCACCGATTTTGGGCCTGATTCTTCGGTTTCGATTTATTTTATGTCTGCTGCTCCTGTTGACCTGACAGAAGGAAGTGCATTCATTCTACAAGGCATCGATGCAAACCGGAACGCAACAACTGGACCCGGAAGCCCTAGCACAACCTTTGATACTGATGGTACTGCTCCACATACATTAGGAGATCTGCTTCAATCGGCCATTAACCAAGGGAGCAGCAGTACCAGTTCTACTGCAGGTGTATCTGGACACAATTTGCTGGTTGTACTTGAAGACGGCACGCCCGTGAATGGCACTATAAGCCTTGACTGTGAGGATGTAAACATTGCTCAAGGTCGAATAAATGGCACTATTGGTACATTTGGCGCAACTCCTGGAATATATGATGGATGCTCAATTTCCATCACCGATGACGATACTACCAATACAGGAGAAATTGATGAGTTAATAATTAGTTCTGATTCTGAAGAAGACTTTGAAAATAGCCTTATGACCTCTGCCACTGCTGACGACGAAGGAACATTGGAATCATCAGTAACAGTGCCCAATGTTGAAGCAGGCGAATATGCAATACTTGCAGTAGCAGACGATAGAAGAATGGCCATTTCCACACTATCAGTGGCTGTTGCAGAACCTATAGATGAATCTGTTGTCAACGCTACTACTGCTAATGCAACAGAAGGAGCTATCATGAATGAAACCATCACTCCAGCTCCTGAAGAAGAGGAAGAGGATACAACAACAACACCACTTACTACGACACCGAACCAAACTGATACAGGTGAAGAGGAGCCAAGAGTTCAGCTGGATGAAGCAAGCGCAGAACCTGGCTCGCCGCTAGCAATCAGCGGTGAGGGCTTTCAGCCAGACACCCCAATCCAGATATTCATAAACAATGTCCAAATAACAAACGTAATAACAAATGTAGAAGGATCATTCAACGCAGTCGTCATAGTGCCGACTACGGTGGCTGCAGGGAGTGCCCAGGTAGTCGTCAGAACCGAACAGACCAACATTGTTCAAAATGTCAATATAATAGGCTTAGATGGAGGGGCTGAAGGACCTTCAACACTTCGCTTAACTGCAGTATCTGCAACAGACAATGGAGAAGCTCTACGCAATGCACCAGTCACGATATTTGATGCAAACAATGGTGAGGTAGTAGAGCGTGGGAGAACTCCATTGGATATAGAGCTTCAAGAAGGTACTTACTCTATATTTTATTCTGACTTTGGACGATTTGAATTTGAGTCTGCAGAGCCTGGGAGGTGGATAAATACACCTGACGGTGGTTCTGGCCTTATAACGATCAGAGAAGGGAGGAATACTACCGTTACTGCATTATATAGCGAACGACCGGAGCCTCCTTCCCCTCCAAGGGTGACAGACAATTCAATCACACTTCGTGCACAAGATACCCAGGGGAATCTAATACAGGGCATGTTTGTAACGATCTATGATGCAGAAGCTGCAGAAAAACTAGAGCAGGGTTTCACAGAACTAAGAGTCGATGATCTGCCGCCAGGTACTTATCCTATATTCTATGCCAACTTTGAAGACCTTGTATTTCTAAGCGCGTCTCCAGGCACATGGATCCAGACTCCATTTGGTGGAGTAGGTTTTATAACTATACCAGATGATGGCGAAGACTATAATATTGTAGTGGCAGCACAGTACAATAGAACCACAGTAGTTGAAGAGCAGTTCAACATACAGGCGCCGCTGGATGTTGGAGGGAACATATTTACAATAACGTCGAATCAGACAAGGCCTGAAGGTCCTTTTGTAATGTCTGGCGCGTTTGCCCTCAGAGTAAGCGATGAAGAGCCTGTTAGCGCAACTCTCTCTGCTTACTTCATGTCCGCAAGAGAAGACTCAAATGAAAATGTAGATCTGGAGTCACAAAGGACCAGAGATCACGATACGTTCCAGATAGTGGATCTCAAGCCGAGAGTTGCAAGGCCCATTGGACCCAACAGTTATGTCATTTCAGGAACTGCCGACCTACTGCTCAATGGCGATTTGTACTCTAATGACGAAAGAGTACACATAATATTGAGAGGCGGTGAGGAGCTAACACCCACCAACATTGAGATCGACTTCCGCGGTGACGAACGCTATTCTGCATCCAATAGGCTTGACAGATTACATGGTGTCATAAGCTCTGGGTTCCAATAATGCATTAAAGATGAGCAATTTTTTTAGTTTCATTTTTTTACCCTTATGACTGTCGCATTCCTCAATAAAACAAGAAAAAACCCTTCTCTGAGAGTGGGATTCTGCAACGTAGTAAATAGATCAATAGACTATCAATATTCCGTATCTATGAAATCGAACTTCTCGCTTAGAGGAACGATCGGCTGCAAAATAGGATGGTGAATACGAAATTGATTGGTTTTTCCAGGGAATCTTTGATCCCAAAACCTGGAGAAGTTGCAGTAAGGATTGTAGGATTATAGTAGTTTGCATGCTAATATAGCCTACATGACTCGACACTTGTAATATCAATCTTGAGGATTCAATATGCTAATTTTTTTCTGCGAGTCAGATAGAAAGCTTCTAGAAACGTGATCGGATGACATATTTGATATTTTAACTCATTTGAATTCTCAAACCCAGTCACGCTTTAATTATCCGACATCGCTTCCCGTTGCTATTCCATAACCCATCTTCTTCCTTGCACTTTCCATCTTTTCGACAAAGGACTGGCCCCAATGGCGTTGGTACTTGGGTTTGATATTCAATGTAAATTCGAAATTGTCTGCTTCGAGCTGCAATTCAAAGACCTTGCCTGTCTTTGCTACTTGGATGCCTCCGTCAGACATTTGTTGAATTATGTTTATAGACTCACTTTCATCGTACTCCGCTGAGTAATTTGTAACAAGACTATTTGGAATCTCTGGGTTGAAATCTGCCATGGCCTTAATGATACGCTTCTGCCCCTGATCGCTGCACTTCAGCTCAAAGTTAAGCAAAACTTTCTTTCTGTTTTCGGCCATGATGTCATGTGTTATACCAGCCTAAAAAATTTTTCTATTTAAAATATTAATAATATCATCTTGGAAAATGATGTAAATTTTTGTTTGCAGATTGTAATTAATTTGTATTATGTTTGGGTATGAACCAGAACGTGGTTGAAGGTATCTCTCCATGCATTCTACATGAAGCGAGAAAGGCTAAATGCTCCAAAATGTTGAAAAATGTTGAAGATTGCTATCTATTTCTACACACAGGAACACGACATCATTCGTTGTCGAATATCCTAGACATATGTTAAATTAATGACTGCCTGCGTAACTAACAAAATAAGTTCTACGTATCAAATTTTAGAAGACTTTATAAAATAACGATTGTATTTAACATGCTATTCTTATTTACCATTATGTACATAATGCGAGTACCATGTGCGACTGGAACTACGAACAAATGAAAGAAAAAGAGACAGTTAGCAGCGCAAAAGCTAAAGCAAAAGACATCGAGGCTTTTGAGAAGAAGGAAGAGAAACCACTTACCGCAATCAGTTAGGCCAGAATACACCTTAGAATAATTAACTAATCTCCTTTTTTCTTTTATCTGAATATTTGATCTATGTCAGAGATATAAGACAGTATTAATCAATAGGTGATTAGCGAACCTTCCTCAGCTTGATGTTATAGGCAAGGCTAAATCTGTGAGCTTCGTCTCGGGCATGCTGCAGCATTTTGAGGCCTGAATTGCTCTTCGGCAACACAATCGGCTCCTTGGAACCCGGCACATAGATCTCTTCATTTTCCTTTGCAAGGCTAATACAGGGGACATCTGAGATTCCCGAGTTTCTAAGGGACATGATAGCCGCCCCAAGCTGGCCGCGCCCACCATCTATCAGAATAAGATCGGGAAGTTTTTCGCCGACAGTGGAATAACGCCGTCGAACAAGCTCGCCCATCATTGCAAAGTCGTTCTGTCCTACTACTGTCGTGATGTTGAATCTCCTATAGAAGCTCTTGCTCGGCTTGCCATTAGTAAATCGAACACACGAACCAACTGCAATTGAGATTCCAAGGTTCGATACGTCAAAGCAATCAATGACTTCCGGCATGGACGTAAGCTTCAAGACATTTTTAAGTTCTACAACTGCTGGATCATAGCCCTTTTCAATATATATTGAAAGATTGCGCATGATGAGGTCCATAAGTTGCCGCTTGTCCTTTGTAAGCGTCTTTTCGACATTAAAGATGCTTACATTATGCCCTGCTATTTTTTCAAGTGACATTTCTAATACTTGCTTGTCCTCAAGGTCTTCATTGACATAGACGAACCGAGGGATTGCAGGGATGGAAGAGTAATACTGTAGAAGAAATGAGGAGAGTGAATTGTCGCCTACTAGATCAAATTCAAACTTTTTCCGATCGCTTATCACACCACGTGTCCTGCGGAGTGCCATCACATGAGCTACTCCCTTTTTGGTGTCTTTTAAAATACTAATGTACTCTTCGTCATGATTACGGTTGACAGCCTTTTCCATCTTTTGCTTAATGCGCAAGTTGTTCAGTCTATATAGAGTATCACGAATCTCTTTTGCCCTTTCATAGTCGCCGAGCTCGGATGCATGCTTCATCTCTGCCTGCATCTTGTCTACAAATATGTCTATACTGCTCTTACCTTCGAGTATGTCTTGTAATGATACTATATTCGTCATATACTGCTCACGCATTACATTTGCTATGCAAGGTGCGTCGCAATTCTTGATAAAGTACTGGAGGCACGCAGCTTTGGGCAGTCTATTGCATACTCTTACCTTGAATAATTTTCGTAAGAGTCCAACAGTCAGATATTTAGAACTGCCTCGCACAAAGGGCCCATAGATCTTCCCTTTTGGTCCTGTGAATTCTCCTGCCCTGTTGCGTCGGGCTACTAGGAGACGAGGAAATGCCTCATCTGTTATTTTTAGGTAAGTATAGCGT
>DATAAU010000049.1:0-12597 GCA_036259955.1 Nitrososphaera sp.
GAGGATGAGTTCTCGATATTTGGCATAGAATTGCTTGGATGAGTGTTGCAGCCGTCTATTCTTTTGTGTGGTATGGGGACGGTTTGATAAGTCCACCATCATATCGTTTGGAAAAACATGAATATTAATCTAGCTTAGAACCAAGTTTGACAATTTCGCTTGCGAATTGGAGAAGTCAACCCTCATTCCCGATACCTCCTTACGATAATGTTCTTCTTCCTAACTTTATGGTTGTAAGAGAACTTTTCAATAATAATTAGTCAATAGCCTTATCTTGCGATCACGCTGTCTTATGCTTTGGAAATTATGTTGACAACTTCTTAACTCTGGGGCGTGCGCCAATTCTAAGACAGCTTGCTTTGGCCGACTGGACTACTTAAACCCTCAAACCTTAAAAGTTAGTTAAGATGAGTGAGATAGACGAATCAATAATGACTCCACCCGCAGAAGAACCAACAACAGTCCTATCTTTACCATTACTAAAAACACCTCAAGAAGCAAAAGAGTTTGTAAAGAAAAATTTTGGCCATGTTGTACTTGAGTGCTTTACAATACAAGCGAACCCTAAATTTTCGGGTTCTGTTGGTACAGGCAAGTATATTTTTGTGGTAAATGACGACGAATTCCCCGAAGCAGGTAGATTAGATAGAGGGCTTGTAGCGGAATCTGTGGACAAACATGGTGGAGCCATTCCTGCTGACAAATTGCCAAATTGGGAAACTACTGAATTCTCGATTGGCAGCCATCACTTTATTAGATTTAGGTTATTGAAAGGCAAAACTCCTGAAGACGATAGTGGTTACGTACCTGACTCCACATTTACAATCCCTGTATTTTGTCCAAGACGTGATTTACTTATGGCCGATAAAGGATTGGCTAAAATGTATATCGACTTTATCAATAAATTAACTGAAGAAGTATCAGAAATTAAGGGGCAGCCTGCAGCCATTGCTAGCTCAAATAATGACTATTATCAACTTGAACAGGTTCAGTTTATGGGCGGCCCCCCAAAAAATATTCCATTCATAGTTTTGAGTATGACAGCTTTGAAAATATCTACAGAGAATCCTGAAGACAGAGAGCGTCAAAAACAACAAAGAAAGGAATTGAATCCAAAATGGTTGGTAGCTGTATCACCGTTTGCTTATCTGAATGATACTATAGAGATAGCAAAGTTGTATGTAAATACCGACTTAGACATAAAACGTTCTGTTGCTATATGTCCACTCTGCAATATGGCATATGAAGCAGTAGGAAACAGGGTTGAAAAAGAGTAATTATTGGCTCCACGGCGCCCCCCAAAGGACTACTACTGCTGATATAAAATAAAACTTTAAAAATTGATAAACGCAGATAATAGGCGGATTGGGACTCTTTAGGCATTACAAAGACTTGAACAAAGAACCAGATTGTGAAATGAGCATGTTGGAAAATACAATTATTGCAGACATTAAGGATGCAGAAAGAGTAGGAACTCGTAACCTTTAGCAGATTTTACACTTCTGAAGAATTGGAAGCCAAAGTGAATGAACTAGAGACGATGCTAAATACTGACATAGTGGACACATACAAAGCTAAGGGTGAATATCAAAAAGCGCAGGAACTTGAAGATGAAATACACATGGTAAAATCAGTGCGGGAACAAAACAGTGCTCAAAAATAAGAATAAGAGACAGCTAAAAAACAGACAATAATAAGTCAGGTGAGGCCGCAGGCCGAGCCATGATTCTAGATAACATGAAAGTGGAGTACAATAACAATAATAGGCCGACGCCTTAGCGCCACTTGGCGCAGGCACATGAATTTTCTATATCTTCTTGGCGTAGATTAACTGGTATTGATAAGTCTCATGGGTCTGGAAAGTCTTAGCCAATATTCTCCTCCATAAAGGAAAACTAAACTTACTCTTAATGTATGGAGTAATACAAAGATAATAAAATAATACAATGGAACTAGATATGACGTAAAATAACATGAATAGCATAACACAGTATTGTATAATAACACGTCTAATAACGTAGTATGAGAGCAAAAGTCCATGACTTGGCCAATTATCCACGAAGAGCGGCCCCACTGATAGAGCCTTAGCGTAGGCTAATAGAAGGATGTAATATACCAAAAAGGTCAACCTAGCCATTCAAGCAACCACATTTAAGCATATTCTGAGAGTAAAGAATACAAAAATATTTGATAATTTGCAGGTAATGAGGCCCTCATCAGCCTTGCTTTTTTACCCGCAAAAATAATCATTGAGACTTCACACCAGCAGCTATCAAACTCGAAGAAATTTTATCTATTGTCAATATTTTGACCGGTCAACCCGAAGTCTGGCGACTCCTATTTTTCCATTATGACCATAGGGTTATGACTATTAGAAAATGATTGAGAGAGTGAATCAGCAGTATCTGTTAGTATGATTGAATTATGCAAAAAGTTGTATAAACCTAATTAAATCAGTCATAATTGTTATTTAATAGGATATTTATGGTCACAAAATAAACTGGATAACTAACCTCGATAACGACATACACAGAATAGGGGTCTCATAGATAAAGTGGCTGCAGACCGGCCAGTATATTTGGCATAGTTGCCAAAGCACCCATTGCATGATGTTTATCTCTGTGTGATAATGTCAGCAGGGGCGAAGCGTCGCCTGTATTCAAAACATAGCTAAATCTCTTGACACAATTCACTGTGTTCTTGACAAGTTGCTTTAGTCTTGTCTTGACTGATAAACCATGAGCGAAAGCCAGTAATGGCTTTCTCCTTTTCTTCACCATCATCAACTGACAGCATCACAAACAACAATGATACATTGTTGTTTTAAAAGGGCCCGTAGCGTAGTCAGAAGACCGCACGCGCGTCGGCGGCGACGAGCGGCCAGTCTTGGAACCGCTGCTATTATCAAAATGGTCGTAGTTATCGCCAGCTACTGCCCATTTGGATGTGGTAGCAGGGCGAGGATAACCGCAGGTCAAGGGATCGAAGTCCTTTGGGCCCGCTACTTTCTCTTGATATTCTCAGTTAGAGCATGTGTATCCTAGAATATCATAATCTTCTTCCTCTCTCCTTGCCCTACCCGACGAATATACGTATTAATAATAATTGAGAGAATAGGTCAAGAATGACCGTCATTTGATGTGATATTGCTTAGAATCGTACAAATTTGAATAAGCCAACCAGAATTACCTCTTAATAAGGTATTTATTATCATAGTGAAAATCTCCTTCAGCAAAGACATGAACTTCGGCAGTTGTTACAGAGACAGAATCGGCATAATCAGCGACATTCTAGAGGTTGCAAATGGGGACGGTGGCGCTTCGAGGACCCGAATTATGTATAATGCAAACCTTAGCCATGACCAAATGAAACATTATCTGAGGGTTCTAACCGAAAACTACTTTCTTTATTATAACTTACATACTCAGAGATTCGAGGCTACTGAAAAAGGTCTTAGGGTTATTGAAGCCTACAAGCGGATTGAGGATATGGTTAGGTCACAACAAGTATCGCCCCAGACCCTTCGACAACGACCGGTGCGAAGAGCAGGTCTAATTGAGATAACATGATTACAACCATTGATAATGATAAGTCCTTAGCTAGGCTCTCATCGTAGACGATGACTTGGATATAATTCAGATTCTCAAACTAGGTGTTCAAAAAAATGGATTTTTAGTTGATGAATTTACCAATCCCAAAGAGGCATTACACGGCTTCAAATCAAATGCAATGGCTTATTGCTTAGCGCTGTCAGATGTCAGAATGCCCTCTTTGCCTGGAATACAACTAGCGAGAAAAGTCAAAGAGATTAATTCCGGCGTCAAGGTTGTCCTCATGACTTCTTTTGAAATAAGAGATAATGAATTTTCTAAAGTATTTCCTCCCATGCACATTGACCATTTTGGTCAATAACCCATTGGCATTAAAGATTTGACTAACAAGATATTGGACCTAATAGACGAAACCAAGCGAAGGAAATAGAGATGTCTCATAATGCGAACGCAGAGTTATACCTATAATATAGTGCTAAAGCGTCTATTGATAGTTCTCTATGCACGCAAGTTCTATAAACTATCTCTAGCACTAGCCACTAAGTTCCAATATAAATAACAATTGTCTAAAAACTTAACATATTAAAAATGCATTTGGAAGAGTGCGTGAGTCGTCGATGAGACTCACGCAGATCGCATCCTCGCCAGCTGACCTTAAAGAGTCAGCTGGCGGGTTTTGGTACCGGTCCTAAGCTGCCATTATTATGTTTTTCACGCTATATCTGTATATATGACACAGACTTGGTACTTATGGTGGGTTAGTTCTTTGCTGGAGCAACATTTTTACGCTTTGGTTGCATGGTTGCTTCGTATTTAAGGTGTATGTAATTATTTCTCTTACATTTGCTAATAGAAATAGAGATAATTGCTCTTCAATCATCCTTTGCAATCGTTTAACGCATTTCGCAATCGGGCCTTGGGGGAACCATGGGGCACTAGGCAGCGACGGGTCAATACTGATTGCAATACTCTCCCCTCCAATAGGTCTACGAATTCCGATTGAATTGGCCACAAGTATTATTGCATTTTGTTCTATCATCATTTAGTAAGTAATTTTGCGTCTTCAAGCAACTTCATATTTACTTTGTTAATCAGAGATTCCATACTTATTGGCTTTACTGCAAATTCATCCGCTCCATAATCCATCATCCTTGTCTTATCCTCTGATAAATCCCTGTCCGCCAAAACGAAGACCTTCACATTCTTATTCATCCTTTTTACATTTAGGATAAGCATGACGCTTCTATCAGATGCTATTTTTCCATCAACTGTAATTGCATCAATTATGTCGCCTAGTTCTGCCAATTTGTCAATACATTCCTGCGCGGATAATGCTTGATGGGTTTCGTAGCCGTCTAACTTGAAGAAATTACGAATAAACGAATTAAGTTCGGGGTCATCATCGCAAACTATTACATGTGGTGTTTTATTTTGCATTTACACATCATTAGTATTAATGCCATGCGCTTTATTATCTTCTTTGATATCATGAGTTAGACATTTCTCTTACTTAGAAGAGATAATCCTGACCTGCCTGGTACAAAGGTGTTTTTTGAAGAAAACAGGAGGGGGACAATGACGAAAGAAGGAGCAGAACAGGCAATTGAGTTTTACAAAAAGGCTTTTGGAGCCAAAGAGCTCCATCGCGCATACATGTCCGAGGGCAACATAATCCTACACGTTGAGATCTAGATTGGAGACTCTCTCGTATCATGCTAAATGACGAATTTCCAGAAATGAACTGCAAGTCTCCTCAGTCGGTGGGAGGAGCAAGCGCAGCGTTATATGTATACGTCAAAGATGTTGAAAAGATGTTTGCTCAAGCAGCTGCCGCGGGTGCAACGGTACCATGCCACTGGTGGATGCATTTTAGGGTGATAGAACTGGGCAATTGGTTACCCTTATGGGCACATCTGGTCTTTTGCAACGCGCAAGAGCAACCTCTCTCAAAAAGAGACACAAAAGGCACTACAGCAGTGGCTTGTCGAGACGGGAAAAGGCCAATAGACATGAAATCGCAATAGCACTCTCCTTTGGAAAACAAGAATCCACGTGTCTCTTTCATCGCCACTCTAGCGGAATGCCACAGATAGCCTTATCTTTTTGGCGGAGAATGCAATAGCAAGAAGGTGAAAAAGCCTATCCTGAATGCTTATATGCTTTTATCTTCGCCTTTTACACAATATACTAACAAATCGATTGTTATTTACTTTTCATAGTTTGTCCTGATTGTTTCTCTAGGGATATACGCTCTGTGAGAAATGCCTTCGGTTATCATCTCTTAAGTTTTCATCTGTGTCCATTAATTTACCGTAACACCATACTGCAACTGCAAAATGGAAGATCCGTCCATTGCCATATTCTGCGTTAGATGGCTCTTTCTTATTTGATCATTTGTCTCTGATAAATTCGAGGCTCTGAAACATCTGTTGTACTGGTGATGGAGGGCTACCCGAAGGAGTGGTTGTTGCAGGACCTTCATAGGTGATAGAACTCCCTGATAGGACCTGTCTTAATCCTGGTATTGGGTTCTCTGGAATAGTTGCCAGAATTGTATAACTTCTCGAATCTGCGAGCCCTAGGTTGGATTGATATGTCATCTCTACAAGTTTGGCTGGTGCTGTTCTTATTGTTGTGTTTGGATCTTCTGGCCTAGTGATATTGATTGTGAGGTCTGTGCTGTTTAAAATATGGATATTCGTGTAATTTCGTCCTTGCATTTCCTCTACAATAAATGCTAAGAAATCATCTGGTGTAATACCAAGTGGGTTCTCGATGCTCTCGAATTCTGGTCTGTGGCCTAAGCGATCGTATAGAATTTCTATGGAGCTTTCAGACTGTTCACAGCTATGCAGTCCTCCAATACTTGGCACTGCCTCATGCTGTGGGCAAATTATGGTCAGTATCAAAAAACCTGCCTCATTCGCAGCACGATAGTTGGGAAGATGTAGATTGTCAATGTCCTGTACTACCCAACCATCTGGCACCTGCATTCTAAATCCGTCCGCTGTGTTTTCAAATGTCCCATTCTTAATCACTACTGGTATGCTGGGAAGTTCCTGAGCACCTGCGATTCCTGCACTGATAGTAAGAACAAGGACCGTAGCAATTGTTGTTAGTACTATCATCTCTAGTCCCATTACATATAATCGAGATGATGATTGCTTTATTACTTTCAAAATAATAGACATATCTCAGAAACAAAGAACGTTATGGATTAATATTCTATATTGGTTAATCCATCGATCCTGTTATGTAGCAGCCGCAAAGGATCATATATTATCTATCTCAGCAACAATTGTGTGTTCTATGGTTGTATAAACGCACTGAAAGCCTTCAGAGAAAGCATCAAAATTGCTTAAAGCTTTCGCTTCTATTTCCCACCTATGCTCTACATTTTCAATGCTTGTGACTTTTAGTGATTTGGCTTGCGGAACCCCACCCTCTATTATGGTGCATCACCTGACCACTCGAAGATCTTCGAGTAGTTTATCTATGCTTGTGATCGTTCTGCCCTCTTTGTCTGCAATTTGCTGCAGGGCTGGTGGATTCTCAATATAATCAGGAATTCGTGCAGTTATCCTCTCTTGGTATGTAGGAACATGTTCGTTTTGATAAAAAACACCGAGCGGGATCTTGTTTCCCCATTCATTTGACTTCTCGATCACTTGAGACATTTTCTGATTTATCTCATCAGGTGTGTGCACCTCGCCGTCGTACCCCGTCTCTTCCAGCTTATACATTCTCGGCATAACTTTACCCGCTTTTGGATCAATATTGTCAAGGCCTTGAAACCATTCTTTGGTATTGATGTCGTTATACGTAGGGCATGGCTGTAACACATCGATGAATGCAAGCCCATTATGAGCAACTGCCTTCTTGATCAATTCTTTGAGGTGACGGACATCGTAGGAATAGCCTCGTGCAAGAAAAGTAAAGCCTGCAACAAGCGCAAGCGCTATCGGATTGACAGAATTGTTAACATTTGGCTGTGCCAGCGATTTTGTCTTCATGCCCAGCTTCAGTGTAGGGGCAGCTTGCCCCTTTGTCAATCCATAAACCGCATTGTTGAATATAATGTAGACCATGTCAACGTTTCTGCGCCCTGCACTAACCAGATGACCTGCACCAATTCCAAGACCATCGCCATCTCCACCAACAGCAATAACCTCAAGCTCTGGATTTGCAAGTTTGGCTCCCTGTGCAAATGGCAACACCCTACCGTGCAGAGTATGGATGCCATACGTCTTGATAAAATGCGGTGTTTTACCGGAACATCCTATGCCAGAAAATATCGTGGTCCTGTGTGGTGGAAGTTGTAGATCTGCAAGTGCCATTTGTATTGCATTCAATATTCCAAAGTCGCCACAGCCTGGGCACCAATCATTGTGAACATCTGTTTTATAATCTGATAACTTAAGCGCCACTTCTCAATACTTGTCTCCTTGGAGCATCTCCATGTATTATTCTCTTTACGCTATTATAAACCTCCTCAAGTGACATCTGTCTGCCGTTATACTTTACGATGTGGTAATTGGCTTCTAGGCCTGTGTGCTGGCGCAATAGCGAGCCCAGTTGACCTGTGTAATTCATCTCTATGTTGATGATTGTCTTGGAATCTTTTAGCATCGATTTGACAAGCTCAGATGGAAATGGATGCATGAGGCGAATTTGGATATATTTGATTTTCATTCCTTCATCTGCCAGTTTGTCCATTGCATCCAATATCACACCCTTGGTTGAGCCCCAACTGATTATGACTAAATCACCGCTGCCATAAGCCATAGCTTTATCTTCATTCGGTATTTCGCTAATTGCAATATCCATCTTAGTCATTCTCTTATCCATCATCTGTACCCTCATCTCTGGGTCTTCCGTGATGTGTCCCTCCTCAGTATGCTCATCCCCGCTATTCCAGAAAATCGCATTCTCAGTGCCAAGTACAACCATGGGGCTTATTGGATTGTTTGATAGCTTGAAGCGGGGGTAGTTGTCGGCAACTCCCTTGTCGTCCTTTGTTATCTGTTTTATCCGAAAGCCCCTGTCAATTGCAACTTTGTTAACATTAAAGTTCTTGCAAGTAATGAGGCTATTTGATATTGCCTTGTCCAGCATGTGTATTACCGGCATCTGATAACGATCTGCAAAGTTAAACACCTTTATGGTATCGTAAAAGCTCTCTTCAATGTCTCCTGACGCAAACACTATCCTTGGGAACTCGCCATGGCCCGCATTAATCGCAAAGTTCAAGTCTCCCTGCTCATGGCGCGTCGGAAGACCTGTAGATGGACCTGCTCTCTGATAGAGAGAAATTACCACTGGTACCTCATTCATACCAGCCCAGCCAAGCGCCTCTGCCATCAACGAAAACCCTGGGCCTGATGTTGCAGTAGCAGTGCGAACACCTGTAAGGGCACTGCCAATTGCCATTGTGATGGCTGCTATTTCATCTTCTGTCTGAATGACAACAGTCGAGCCTTTCTTGCCTGAATCATAGAGATCAAGTATCTCATTTGCCTCGAGAAATTCACTATCATCCGAAGCAGGAGTGATCGGATAGTATGTTTGAAAGCGACAGCCCGCGACCATTTTGCCTAGAGCGGAAGATTGGTTGCCCTGAATTATTATCATGTCTGATTGAGCTGGCTTGGTCTTTAGACAATAGCTAAAGTTGCTCGCTGCAAATTTTGCTTTGGCATAGTTGTACGTATGAACAGAAGCCTGCACGTTCAGATCAGCTACTTTCTTTTTTGTACGAAAAATGAATTGAATGGCTCTTGTTAATACTTCGCTATCAAAATCCATTATTGCCATTGAAGCCGAAAGCGCCATGACATTTACCATGCGGGTCAGCCTACTGAGTGTTGGATCGTTCGCCTTTTGGGCAAATTCGTGCAAGAGCTGGAAAAATGGAATGGGAAATAAGATCACTCCACGCTTTTTGGCGTAGTCGAGAGCATCTTGTACAGTGAATCCCCGTCCTGCCTTTTCCAACACTTTTTTAATACGTGCTGCGGCCAAGTCATCAACAGTCGGCACCTCGTCAAGCAAGGTGTTGATAATGTCTGAATCGTAGATTATAGCACCACCTGGAGTTACCTCTTGAAAGTGGCGAAAGATGGTTTCAGCATCAAACGAAACGAGCATGTTGATCGCATCAACATGAGAACGTAAAGGTTCATCACCAACCCTTACAGTAAAGTAGCTGTGCTCGCCCTTGATGTTGGAATAGTATTCCCGCTTGCCAAAGAGGTGCAGACCCCCAATTGCACAGGCACGGGAAAAAATGTTCGCAGCAGAATCGACTCCGCTTCCTTGGGCTCCACCTATTACCCAACTTAAGGAATTCGTAATAGTTTTTTCCAACTTGAATTCTTTCACGTGTCCTTCTTTTAATGCTTTAGAACTATCCGCCACCAGTTGCAGCATCATAGAGGCAGCATTCGCATGAATCTTTTTGACCGCAGTAAGGGCAGACACACATACATGCATCAATGTGGTTGCCGCAATTTTCACAGTTTACTTCTTCGATACTGCTGCCTGCCATCTTCGCAATGTTCTCATGCAAGCAAACTAATTATACTTTTTTACCTGACCGTGACTGATTTTGCAAGGTTCCGCGGAAAGTCTGGATCCGCATTGTGGTGCAGCGCAAGATAGTAAGAGATCAGCTGCAGAGGGATAATTTCCACCAACGGATATAGCAAGTCATTGTCTATTTTCGGAATCTCTATCATAGCATCATAAATGTCATTTGGTACATTAGAAATGCCAATTATCTTGGCACCTCTTGCCTTGACCTGATATGCGCTTGAAAGCATGTCGCTATAGGTCCTATCGTCAGGATTGAGGACAAAGACCACTGCATTCTTATCCATCAGAGCAAGCGGACCATGTTTTAGCTCTCCTGCAGCAATACCTTCCGCATGGACATAGGCTAGCTCTTTCATTTTTAGCGCACCTTCAAGCGCAATCGGGAAATGAATGGACCTGCCAAGGAGGTAGATGTCGTTTACCTTTGGCATCATCATGTTGACCAATCTTTCGATACTTCCCTGCTGTGCAAGCATCTTTGATATCTTGTCTGAAATTACCTCTCTATCAAAGCCAATCTTGCCTCCACTAATCCTGTCAAGTATTGCATAGGCAAGCGATACTTGACCCGTAAAGCTCTTTGTAGCCGCGACGCCGATCTCAGGTCCTGACTTGATGCTGAGCGAAACATCTGCAGTTCTAGCAAGCGAGGATGTTTGAACATTTACAATGGATAATATTTTTGCTCCAGACTCTCTTGCGAGTTTAGTAGCTGATAACACATCTGCTGTCTCACCACTTTGAGATATTGCAATAATTACTGTGTCTTTGTCTATTGAGTCCATATTATATTGGAACTCACTTGCCATGACTGGCTCAAAGCGCTTTTTCAAAAAGCGAGAGCCCATCATGGAGATTATCAGTGAAGTATGATAACTCGAGCCGCTGCCAATGACAAGGATATTGCTTGCGCTTACAATCGAGTCGCAAAATGCCTTTATCTTGTGCTCGTCTTGATAAGTGGCGGCCTTGACACTAGTGCGTTGTTCGAATATCTCTTTGATGGTATAGTGAGCAAATTCGCCCTTGTTGGCGTCAGCAAGCTCCCATGCGACTTTAGTAACACTCCTTGTCACCGGTTCACCGCTGAAATTGACAGTGCTGATGCCGGCTCTGTCGATTATGGCCATGTCCCGATTATCCAGAAACATCGCCTGATCTGTGTATTGCAAAAAGCCAAGCACATCGCTTGATGCATAATAAGTATTGTCAGAGATTCCGATGACGAGTGGTTCGTCAAGACGAGCACATGAAAGTGTGCCGTTTGTAAACATGGCTACAAATGCATATGACCCTTCAAGCTGATTTACCGTTTCCATCATTGCTCGCTTGATGTCTCCGCTAGCATTGTAATAGTCTTCAAGCAAATGAGCGATAACCTCAGTATCTGTCTCACTTTGGAATATGTGTCCCTTCTTAACTAGCTCCTCCTTGAGCGGTAGATAATTCTCAATTATTCCATTATGTACTACTGCGATATTGTTGTTACAGCAAGGGTGAGGATGAGCATTGTAGTCCGTGACACCACCATGTGTAGCCCACCTGGTGTGGCCGATACCAACAAAGCCTTCCATTGCGGCAAGGTTAAGGTTGCTGTTCACTTGACCTACCTTGCCAATCCCTTTTCTTACAGAAATTTTATTAGTTGAAAGCGTCGCTACCCCCACGCTGTCATAGCCTCTATATTCCATTCTCTTGAGGCTCTCGACTAGCGCTGGAGCGACAATATCCTTACTGATAATGCCAATGATAGAACACATCACTCACTCTCCGGATAGAGAGTTTTTATCTATTGAGTGTTTATACTCTGGGTTTATTTAACTTAAAAATCAGATGTAATTTTTTTCTTCATGGCATCTTTCATATAAGAATATAGAATTATTCCCTTGGCAGGGCAAGAATCTATTTCTTTCTAGATTAATGAAAAACATTATAGGCTTTTTGATTGCTGATCAATCTATAGAATTTTTTATAATCACGGAATATGTTCGCTATTTTTTACACCGATGAAAGATAGTACACATGCCTAAACTGAAATGCTCTTTATAGTCACCATCCATATGAGAGGCAAGGCTCTTCTCATCATTTATGCTAATTATAGCAAACACAATCATATGCCGGCCCCCATTAGTACTGGCAATACATCCAGAGGTTCAACAGGCCACGACAAGTAATGCTCTCATACACGTTGTATGTATAGTAAAAAGAGCGCCAAGTCCATCTATGACTTTTCTATGGCATCTCGAAGGGCTCTATCGAATAGGACCTTAGGAACATGGTTAAGAATACTTTTAGTTTCCGGTAAGGTACTAACTCATAAGCCTAATTCAATACAAAAACCTTCTTGTTCAAAAATTACAATGTGACATGCTTTTATTCTGAGTTGCTTTATAGAAATTATTGAAGATTTACAATTTTAAGTGCCTTGCCTGCGGCTATGAATCGAGGCACC
>DATAAU010000050.1:0-14344 GCA_036259955.1 Nitrososphaera sp.
GGGCACGTGCCCTCGCCTATCCAAGGATAGACTAGCACTTTATCGCCTCTGGAAAAACCCGTGACTGATTCACCCAATTCCTCTATCGTGCCAGCTACCTCGTGGCCAGGTGTAAGGGGGAATTTTACTCCACGATCTTCAACCTTCATAAATACTCCAGGTGGGCCAGCATAACCACCCTCCCAGAGGTGTAGATCACTATGGCAGACGCCTGCACTTTCAACCTTTACAAGAACCTGATCGCTCTTTGGCTTTGGAATGTTGACGTCCTTGATTTCAAGCGGCTCATTGGTCTTTACTATCCGTGCAGCCTTCATATATTGAGAGGGTACCAGAGGTCATTATTAATAGTTAGCAAAAGGCTTTAATTGAAATCTTCTTAAAGAAATTGATGTGGTCTTCAGCCCGGTTGTAATTGTGCTTGTGGCTATAAGCATAGTTGGCGCACTTGCGATCCCTTTTGGGGACCCACAATTCCTTGATAGAGCCATAGCACTTGAGTTGTTATTTATAACTCTAGCCATAGTTATTTATTTAGATAGCAGGCGTGCTGTTAAGAAAGTACCGCTCGGTAAACTTGCACTATATGCCTGCATTCCACTTGCGATCATTGTAATTGTGGGCAACTCTCTCGCACCGCCTCACATTGACATAATGAGAACTTTTTCAAAACCACTGAATGCAGTACTTCTAATTATTGGAGGTTACATATTGCAGGCAGCGCTTATTGGCACAACCATTCTGCAGCTAGCAAGAAATCGTCAAATCATTTTTCAAAAAAAAGAGAACTAGTCTGCAGTACCTAGTATATTTTCCTTTGACAGCGCCTTGTCAAGTTGTTCCTTTGACATCAGTCCTTTACTCAGGATAAGCTCGCGAATGCTCTTATTACTTTTGAGCGACTCTTTGTATATTTCAGCTGCCCTCAGATAACCAATGAATGGATTTAGCAGTGTGACTAAAATGGGACTTTTCTCTATATATGATTCCAATCTTTCCTTGTTTGCTTCAATGCCATCTACCAAGTTGGCCGCAAATATTGGTAAAAAGTTCTTCAACATGTCAGTCGAATCAAGTACACATTTCAACATGCTAGGTAACATGACATTCAACTCAAATTGGCCTGCTTGGGCTGCCATTGCCACTGATACATCATTTCCCATTATATTGAAGCATACCATGTTGAGACATTCTGCAAGTGATGGATTGACCTTTCCCGGCATTATTGAGGAGCCAGCATGTACCGCTGGGATCAGAATTTCTGCAAAGCCCGCTGTGGGTCCCGAAGCCATAAGTCGAATATCATTTGCCATCTTGTTGAGATCAATTGCAAGATTGCGGAGTGCCGATGAACAATTTGCTACATCATACTTACTTTGGAGTGGGTAAAATGCATTCTCAGAGGGCTTTAAGTCTAACCCTGAAATTTGCGACAGGTATCGGATGACAAGCTGTCTGTAACCCTTTGGAGTATTGGCACCAGTACCCACAGCTGTTCCGCCAAGGCCGACATAACACAGTCCATCCATAGCCTGAGCAAGTCTTGCCCTTGCCTGTTTGAGCGAATAAGCATACTGTTCGAACTCTGCACCAAGTGTGACGGGAATTGCATCCATAAGATGAGTCCGGCCGATCTTGATGAGGCCAGCAAATTCCTCAGCCTTTCTTTGCAAAGAATCAATCAATTTATCAAGTGAGGCAATTGTCTCTCTTGCATTTAGCAAGATAGCAACATGCATTGCAGTTGGAAAGGTATCATTGCTTGACTGCGACATGTTAACATGATCATTTGGGCTGATGATTTCATATTGGCCTTTTGTTTTGCCAAGGATCTCCAGAGCCCTATTTGCAATTACTTCATTGGTATTCATGTTAAAGGCCGTTCCAGCACCTGAATTGATTGTCTCTACCATAAATTCTTCAAGTAATTTACCTGCCAATATTTCATCGCACGCCTTTACTATTGCCTCAGCCTTAATGTTATCAAGCGCAGTGAGATCCATGTTTGCTAGCGCGGCTGATCGCTTGATCATGACATAAGCTCTTATCAAGTTGATATGCGCTTTTTGCCCAGTCACTTTATACTGGTTGATTGCTCGAGCCGTAAAAGGGCCATAGTAGGAGCTAGACGGAACTCTCACTTCTCCAAGAGAATCTTTGTCAATCCTGAATGACATAGCTAAATGTGGAAAATATAAAAAAATCGGCTGTAATAAATTAATCGTCAAAATCTATTCATTATATTATTAGTCTTGCCCTTGCAAGTTGCTCAACTTCAAGAGCAACAGAGCGCGGTATATTGGAACCATGCAGACCAAGAATATTCTGACCCGCAATCGATGTATCCGCTACTGCTATTGCAGGATAAAACCTAACCAGTCTGGCGAACTCAATCTTACCGTAACACTTGTTTTGAAAACATATCTTTTTCTCCGCTTCTCCTAGTTCGTCAAGTAAGACAAACCTATCAATTATTCCAGACCCAATAAATGCGACCCTTTTCACAAAAAGCAGCTTTGTATTGGGTAGCCAATCACGCTTTATGTTGACATATAGTATACGTTGGACATAGAGCTGTACTTCAATATCATCTTTTTGTAGTCTGAAAATGTAGCTTGCTGCATCTCTGTCTACCATTATGAGAAAGACACTTTATTGGTACTTCAGAGACATACTTTTAAGAATTCGCTAACAACGTGTTTGAAAAATATGATTTGGCAATTCTTCATGAGAGAGATGAACGACTATGGATCAAGCCTTTTGAACTGGATTGGATAGACAATTTTTTGTAATAAACAATATATTAGCACTAAAATTCTCAAGTTCCGTGCAAGTCAGCGGCAATGTGCTAGTTTGTGACTCTATTGATCAAGTCGGCATCGACAGCATGCAGCGCGCAGGGCTCACGGTTCACTATAAGCCCGATATCAAGCCAGCAGAATTGGTATCATCAGTTAAAGACTATGATGTCTTGATAGTAAGAAGCAGAACCAAGGTCACAAAAGATGTAGTAGATGCTGCTGCCCAAGCTAAGATAATTGCTCGCGTAGGCGTCGGACTTGACAATGTTGATGTTCAGGCTGCCGAAATGAAAAAGATCAGAGTGATTAATGCACCTGAGGCCGCTTCGATAGCGGTTGGGGAGCTTGTTATCGGACTTATGTTATCGCTTGCAAGAAGTATACCTAGGGCGGATGCAGAGACGAAGCACGGCAATTGGATTAAAAAAGATCTTATGGGCACACAATTGTCAGGGAAGTATCTTGGTATAGTCGGTGTTGGAAACATCGGACGCAATATTGGCAGGATGGCAAAAGCATTGCGTATGAACTTGATAGGATATGACCCATACCCTATTAATCGAGAATTCATCAACGAAACTGGCATGATAGTGACCGATTTGAATACGCTTTTGGAAAGTGCCGATTTTGTAACATGCCACGTACCAGCAACCCCGGAAACAAAGCATATGTTTAATTCACAGCGTCTAGCCAAGATGAAACCTTCAGCATACCTAATCAATACTTCAAGAGGTGACGTAATTGACGAAAATGCTCTCTATGAAGTGCTAAAGAGTGGTAAGCTTGCTGGTGCAGCACTTGATGTTTTTGAGGTAGAACCACCTACCAATAAGGGGTTGATGAATCTGGCAAACGTGGTGTGCACACCTCACATAGGCGCTCAGACAAAAGAGGCTCAAGAGCTTGCTTCCAGAGTCATTGCAGAAAAGGTGATTCAAATTTTGCGTGGCGTAATATGACATATAAGGGGGCCGAAATTAGGAGAGATGATAGAATGCGCAACTACATGGCCCAAACATGGCATCGAATGTGGAAGGAGAATTCCGACGAGCTCAAGTTCAAGGCAGTTGCCTGGAGATCAGAGCCAACCATCCACAGGATAGAGAGGCCAAGCAGACTTGACCGAGCTAGGAGGCTGGGCTATAAGGCCAAGCAGGGGATCGTGATCGTCAGAGCACGTGTTGGTAGAGGGGGCATGAGAAAGCAGCGCCCGGTTGCAGGTAGAAGACCTAAGCACATAGGCGTCGTCCGCATCAAGCAAGGCATCAGCATGCGCAAGGTTGCTGAGCGAAGGGTGGCTGAAAAGTTCCCAAATCTTGAGGTCATGGGGTCATACTTTCTTCACAAGGATGGAATGAACATCTGGTACGAGGTCATCCTTGCAGATCCATCTCATCCAGCTATTTCCAAAGATAGAGAGATGAGAGGTAAGCTTAAAGCGTTTGCCAAGTAAAGAAAGGTGGCACGACGTTTAAGGTTTAAAGTTTACAAAAAGAATCAATTCTTTACTATGATCGAAAAAACTTGTTCTTATAATTTCATATTTAAGAAGCGTTCAAGCTTATCCATTGCTTTTTCAAGCATCTCTTCTGGTGGCAGATACACAATCCTGAAATGACCTGAGCCGTAGGTGGAACCAAAGCCGGAACCGTGCACAGTTAGGACGCCAGTATTGTTAAGTAGGTCAATTACAAAGTGCTGATCATCCTTCCAGCGATTTTTAGTCTCGATCTTTGGGAAAATATAAAATGCGCCATGAGGAATTTTGCATTGAATACCCATTGCATTGAGGCGCTTGACTACATAGTTGCGCCTTCTTCTCAGCTTATCAACCATTACAGATATGTGCGCTTGAGGCCCTCGAAGTGCTTGTACTGCAGCTATTTGGACGGGCAGATTGGCTGCTATGCGCACTCTTGCAAGTTTGGGTATATCCTCGCGCAATCCTCCAAGTTTTTTGGAGCTGCTGTTTAAGCAAATATATCCGCAACGCAAACCGGTCATAAGATATGCTTTCGAAAAACCATTGAGCAATATCACAGGGGCATCTTTGGCTACCTTGCCTATGCCAGTAAAATTGGAATCAAAAACGATTTTGTCGTATATTTCGTCGCAAATTACATAAAGGTCATATTCGCCGGCGAGGTCTATCAATTGTTGAAGGCTCTTCTGATCGAAGACTTCACCTGTCGGGTTGTTTGGACTAATGATACATAATGCGCGCGACTGGGGAGTTATCTTCCTCCGTAGATCTTCAAGGTTTGGTCTTCCATCTTCATGAAGCTCAAATTCAATAGGCTTACCTCCATAAAATTTTGCGTATGAAGCATACGGTGGATAATGGGGACCAGGCATCAATACTTCAGCACCAGGGTCAACGATTGAAGCCATCGTCATGTCAAGCCCTTCAGATACTCCGTTGGTGACAACGACATCATCTACTACAACATTGAAACCTTTTTCAGACTCTTTTTCCATGATTGCTTGCCGGAGTTCGGGAAGTCCTTCAGAATCAGTATAATAGTTCTCATCGCGCATGACAGCATCCGCAAGAGCTCTCTTAATGTGATCGGGCGTCTTGAAGTCAAACCTCACAGGATCTCCTATGTTGAGGTAGATTATCTCCTTTCCAGATGACTGGTATTTACGTGCATAAGCTATAATGTCGCGAATAGCATACTCTACCCCATGTATCCTATCTGATACCTTCAACCTGAAACCTAGGGGAATTTGACCGAGATAAAATGTTATGTCTTCTGAATCGATTTAGTGTTTATGTCAAGATAGGCATAAATTTAAAGCCTCTCAGAGATTTCTGCTCCTTGCAAATGGTCGCTGGTTATGATGAAGTGATGAAATTGGCGCTGGAGCGAGGGTTCTATTTTCCTAGTTGCGAGATTTACCCGGACGCGCCTGCCGGCTTTTGGGAATACGGACCCATAGGCGTCAATATCAAAAACAAGTTTATCGAACTTTGGCGGCGCGAACTTGTACGGCGCGATGGTATGCTAGAGATTGATGGATGCCAGATAATGAGCAAAAGCGTCTTTGTTGCATCTGGCCATATTGGCAACTTTACCGACCCTGTAGTGAAATGCACAAAGTGTGGCTCTTCGTTCCGTGCTGACCGCTATATTTCAGAGAAAACGGGTGAAAATGTATCAGAGAGGATGGGAGAAGAGGAGATCAACGTACTCATAAAAAAGCACAACTTGCGATGTCCAAATTGCAACGGTGAGTTTGGCGGAGTAAGCAAGTTCAACATGATGTTCCGTATTGGCATCGGTCCTACAGCAGAGGAAGCATATCTCCGTCCGGAAACATGCCAGACCATATTCGTAGATTTTGCACGTCTCTTTAAAACAATGAGAGGTCGCCTCCCACTTGGCGTAGCGCAGGTAGGCAAGAGTTTTAGAAACGAAATTGCCCCAAGACAGAGCCTTCTTCGGTTAAGGGAGTTTTACCAGGCAGAGATAGAGATCTTTTGTAATCCAGAAAGACTAAATGAAATACCAAAGTTTGAAGAAGTCAAGGATACAATACTGCGACTAACGAATGGATCATCATCATCCTCCATAATTGAAGTTACTGCAGAGGAGGCCCTTACTAAAGGGTTAACACCGAACAAGCTTATCACTTATTATCTTGCACTTCTAGTGGAATTTTATGACAAGACGGGCATAGATCTAAAAAGGAGCAGGTTCAGGACCTTATCTCTCGATGAAAAAGCTTTCTATGCTTCCACCGCGTTTGATTTTGAAGTCGAAACAAGTATCGGATGGCTTGAGCTAGTGGCGTGTAATTACCGATCGGATTATGACCTAAAGGGACATGCAGTCACAAGTAAGCAAAACCTCGAAGTATTAGACTCGGCAACCCAAAATAAGGTTCTACCGCATGTATTTGAGCTGTCGATGGGAATTGACAGAAGTATATACACAATTTTGGAACACTGTTACTATGAAGACAAAGACCATGATGATAGAGTAGTACTTCGCCTGAAGCCCTACCTTGCACCTATCCTACTCGGAATACTGCCCCTAATGACTAAAGAGGGGCTTGACCAAAAAGCAAGTGACATCAATTCTAAGTTAAAATATGACTTTGACACCTTTTACGATGAATCAGGGTCTATTGGTAGGCGTTATCGAAGACTTGAAGAGATAGGGACGCCATTTGCTGTAACCGTGGACAAGACTACAATGCAGGATGATACTGTGACTGTAAGACATAGGGACACAATGCATCAAGAAAGGATCAAGATATCTGATCTGCATGAGTATCTCCATAACGCTATTGGTCTGCGTTAGATTCACAGGCACAAACTTTAGCTGAATCAATAGTAGCAAGCTAAACGAAATTTTTACGGGAGCCTCTCTATTTTGATTAGGGCAATATTGCCCTTTTTTTATCACAGATCCTAATGAAAAAGAAATTAAAGATCTACTAGGATCGAAAGAAATTAAAACCTAAGATACATGAAATGGCGTGAAAAGAAGACGGTAAATAGGAAAAGTATAGCATCAGATAACGACTTGCCCTTAGAAAAGTGGCTTGTATGCTATCGGAATCCTGCATCAAATAAGCATCCAGGTGGCTCTGTGTTTATTCGTCAATTCTATGCACCTGGGTATTATGAGGCTTATGATACCGTTCTGACGTATGCGGAAAATATGAACATGGAGGTGGTATGGTTCCGCGAAAAGCATTCCTGCGAGCCATTTCGTAATTGGGACATTCCCGAGCTCGAATCGCTTTGCACATACTGTAACAAAAAGTTCAATGACCTAGAACCGATGCCCTGCAAACATGAGAACTGCAATGCAGAGTTTTGCTCAAGGGAGTGCATGGAAAACCATCTTGCGCTGCGGCATAAAAGTAGGGATTGACAGAGCCGAGTTAGCCTTTTGTAACATCAATATTCGTTTAAATATGACGAATCCATTCGATTGGATTTATGTCCTTTACTATTACTGAATCCTCAAGCAAGTAGCATTATATAAAATGCATCGTTTCCTTTACAAAGACCTAGGTTATTGAGGATATGATATAAGAGCAGATAGGAACAAATCCTGCTATTTAATAGCAAGATGTTCGAGGTCACGGCAAGGATCATATCCGTCAGATCACTACTAACGATCCTCAAGAAAGGACGCAAATATGATCAAAAAAAGAAAGTGATATTGTAAATAATGTATCTCGTATAAAGCCATCTCTAGTTGGCTAGATGAGGATTTTCGACATGGCCTAATTAAATTTCGTCATTTCTTGACAAGATTAAGGGTGATCATGCGTATGCGTTTTGGATCTGCCCTAAATTGCTCGATGCAGCGAGATATGTATTGTCTTGGTGCACCATCGTGCTGACACACTAGTGAAAATCCAAGTGAAACAAAGCAGGACTTGAGCCAATTAGCCCAGACGGAATACTGATCATCGCTTACAGGCTCCAACAACTCATCAGTTAATTCTGTAACAAGCTGGAGGCGCCCCTGTTTTTTTAGCTTCAAATACAGAGAGTTATAGAATGGCCTCCATTGCTCTTCTTTTTTCTGATCAATATACGTTGGATCAGGCAATACTACTATGAATTCATCAATGGATTCATTCAAGAATGTAGGAACAATGTCTTCAAAAGAGCCGTTTATGATAAGAACATTGGGAAGTGTGATTCTTGATCGTGCTTGTATGCACTGGTCATTGTGGATTTCTATTCCAATATACATCCAACTGGGCTTGCGCTTGGCGAGGATTTCAAGAAGCCGGCCATCGCCCATGCCAAGTTCTACAACTAGCTTGGGATAAAAATGGGAGGGAAAGATTCATCCTCCAGTGTCAAGCCTGGAGTAGTTCTGCTTCGAGCAATTGTTGCAGGAGTTGAACTGCTTCCTGTTCGACCTGCTGTCTTGGCAAGCCAAGCTTCGCAGAGAACTGATCGGTGATTTGGTTAATTGTCTTGGTTCCGTCACATGCATTCCAGAATTCTACGATTGCTTCATTAACCATAAACCCCTGATCCTTATTATTCGCAAGTATAAGTGATCCATCGTCCTGTTTTGAAAATCTGCCCATTTTCATGGGCTTGCTCTTTTCATAGTCGATCTGGAATCGCAACTTGGGCTTGCCAAAACCAAGCTTTTCCCGCACGTCTTGATTCATTTTTTCAAGGCTCCAAGGCGGATCCCATACTATGTCGACATTGATATTTCCTACCCCATTTACCTTTCCCACGAAGCGTTTTACATCACTCACTAGAGTATCATGAAGCGGACAACCTCTGGTGGTCATTGTCATCTTGATGTCTACGTCTTTACCATCAGCAACCTTGACTCCATAGATGAGCCCAAGGTCTACTACATTGACAGGTATCTCCGGATCCATGCACTTTTTCAGTGCTGCATAAACTTGCTCTTCAGTTACTGTTTGCTGTGTCGACATCGCTTACCTTATATAGCGTTGGATAAAACATGATAAAAACTTTATCAGCCGAACAAGGATTTAAGATTCTTGTCAAACGGAGGCTTCACTACGCCTTTCTCAGTAATGATGCCCGTTATAAGCTCTGGTGGCGTCATGTCAAATGCAGGGTTAAACACTCTGATGCCTTTGGGTGCAATCCTTCTCTTGCCTACCTTCACCACTTCATCTACTGATCTATCTTCAATTATCACATCTTCAGGGGTGCTCTCAAAATCAAATGTCGATAATGGAGCTGCAACGTAAAAAGGCACATCATGCTGGTTGGCAAGAATTGCCACTTGATATGTTCCAATCTTATTAAAGACATGACCTGTGCGAAGTACTCTATCAGCTCCAACAATAACGTGGTTAACTATACCCCTCGCCATCATGTGCCCAACAGCAGTATCAGTTATCAGGCTGACATCAATACCATCATGCAGGAGCTCAAAAGCAGTAAGACGCGACCCCTGCATCACGGGGCGAGTTTCTGTTGCAATCACGCTCAGGCGTTTGCCAGATTCTCTCGCAGCTCTTATGACTCCAAGTGCAGTACCATATGCAACGGTAGCAAGCGAACCGGCGTTGCAGTGAGTAAGCACTTTATCTCCATCCTGGATTAGCTTGAGGCCATGTGCTCCTATTTTCCTGTTGGTTTCAATATCCTCTTGCGCCATCTTGAGGGCCTCGTTAACCACTGCCGTTTTCGCTTCTTCTACGGTCTTGGCACGCCTGCCTTTTCCCATCACCCGCTGCAACGCCCAAAGGAGGTTAACGGCAGTAGGGCGAGTAGCATGAAGCACATTGAATGCGCTATCGAGATCTCTTATTAATTCAGGTAGGGTCTTAGCCTTGCTTTGCTGAGCGGCTAGTGCAAGCCCAAATGCAGCAGTTACGCCTATTGCAGGTGCACCTCTCACCACAAGTTTTCTTATCACATCTGCCACTTCATTGTAATTTTTGCATGTCACATAGACGAGTTTGTTTGGAAGTTTTGTCTGATCGATGAGCACAACAGAATTATCTTTCCATGCAACTGTCAGCAGAGGATCCCGACTGCGAGTCAAATATTATAAAATTTTTTCAGTCAGTATTAAATCTAACTAGGTCTGCCGATTGATGCAAACATCCGTGCATGAAACCTAGATCCATCAAGCATCCCGCGACCATCATATAGTGCCGCACCGTTTAGGGTTTGATTTGTAATATTATGATATTCTGAATGGTCTGAAATTAACATCACAAGATCTGAATCCTTTACCACGCTTGACAAATCCGATGTCAGTAGGACATCTTGTGGTAAATTAGGATCTCTTGTTACAAGCGGATCGTGCACACGGATCTCTTTCACTTTCACCTTCTTCAGTTCTTCAATGACCCTATATGTGGGCGAAAGGCGAGTATCTGATACGTTACCTCTGAACCCAAGTCCAAGTAATGCCACGGTGCACTTCGAAACGTCGGATTTATCAATCAATTTAATCGCCTGCGTGACGCAATATGCGGGCATTGAATCGTTAATTGTCCTTCCATATCTCACGAGATTGCAATCAACTCCAATCATATTTGCAGCATGAAGTATGAATTGAGGATAAACCGGTATGCATGCTCCACCTACACCAGCACCAGGCTTGTGTATGTGGCAAAAGGGCTGAGAATTAGCAGCTTCTCTTGCCTCCCAAAAATCAACCCCTGCTTTTTCGCAGAATTTGGCCATCTCGTTTGCAAGAGCAATGTTGACATCTCGATAGACCCCTTCCAATAGCTTTTCAGCTTCTGCAGTCCTGATATTACTTATCTTTATCACGCCTTTCTTGGCTATCAAGGAATAGAGCTTGGTACCAATTTCTAAGCTCTTGGCACCAGCCCCTGCCACGACTGCAGGATATCTTATCTCAATATCCTCGATTGCCCTTCCTTCATAGATACGTTCTGGATTATATACCATGTAAAAATCGCGTTCAACTTTCAGCCCACTCTCTTTCTCTAATATAGGTAATACAATATCTTCTGAGGTGCCAGGTGGCACACTGGGATTCAGCGAAACAACATCACCTTTCTTAAGGCCGCGCGCAATGTCAATCGTCACTTGCTTAACTGCAGAAAGGTCTGCAGAAAATGAATCGGTAAGGAGCACGGGCACACATATTAACTTGAAACGGCTATCTTGAGAGGCCTTGACGGGGTCACTGTATACAAAGAACCGTTTTTCGCTTAATCCTCTTGAAAATGCCTCGGCAACTCCAGGCTCATTGATGTGTGTTCTTCCCTTTCTTGCATTTTCAAGCACTTTATATGAGTTGTCTACACCGATAATATGAGCGCCAGCTCGCAACCATGAGGACGCAAGGGGGGAGCCCACATGTCCAAGACCGTAAACTGCGATTTTAAATTCGCCTGAGCTGACTCTTTTTGCAAGATCATTATCAATGTCTTTCTTGTTGGGAGAGGATGCAGTTGATGTATTACTGCGATTCTTCATGTAAGTCTAACATATATTTTCTGTTCGTATATTAGAGTTAATCTTTGATTATCAGCTAATAAGTTAAATTCACGATGCTGCCAATGTGACATTCTTGTCTGAATCAATACCGACAGCTATCAAGGCATTTGCTGATGAAATTACGCATCCGGTTGCGCTCATAGGCTGTCGTACATCGTCAATATCACTTGATTGCTGCGAATATGACCTAGCAATATTTGAACTATCTCAAGAAGATAAACAAGATAACCAAGTCGTCGAGGTCAACAAGCAATCAGTTGAGCTAATACATCTTACGGGATCGATAAAAGATCATATTATTGATTTGGCAAATATGGTCATATTGAAGGATAATGCTAAGCTTATACTGTCTTCTGCTGCCAGAGACATAATATCGAAAAAATATACAAAAATGCTGGCTGCTTCAGGTAAAAAATCGCTAGTAAGTTCCCTGTTTTGCCAGCAGAAAATGAGGCGAACCCAACATCCCATTGTTGCTGCGATGTGGCTTAAAATTGCAGCTTACGAATTTATAGATGGATTGATCGCACTCTCGGGAAACAGACCTATGCCTGTCCATATTTTGGAACAGGTAAGGCAAATTGATTCTAAGAGAGCAGAAGGGGTCGAAGTTGCCCTAGAATGTATTGGCGCAGAGAGGGCCACCCGACCTGCCATATCCAGGTCAATGGAGGCAGTCAAGGAATTAAAGTTAAAGGATTACGATAAAGGCCTTTTTTTATCTAAGATAAGCCATCTACTTGAGCGCAGGATGTTAGCGGACTGCTATTATCATGCCGGAAGAGTCGCATCAAAAAATCTCGTAGGTAGAACAGAATCTTTCCACAGCAAATACTCCAAGCTTGTACAGCTTGCACTAGACTTGAGTAGTGACTCGCAGAGTCATGAAAAAATGCAAAAACGTTTGTTTAGAGCAGTAAAGATAGGCTTAGGACGCTGATTACCTTCGTCTTACCGCTAAGACTGGAGGCTCAGAGGTCTCTAATGTCGCTCTGCTAGTCTTTGCCCTAAGCTTTGCCTTGTACTTTAAGTTTCTAGGCTTAGTCCTCAGCCTATAACCGCAGCATGGGCACCAAAGGCCGTCCCATTTTATAAATATCTCACATATCTGGCATCTTTTCTGTCCACTGGCGTATCTGCCTGATCCAACAGGCTTTTGAGCTTTGTGACGAAGGCATATTCCTTTACAAGTCATTGGCAAAAAAAAGCCCTTGAGTTTTCTATTTAATACTTTGTAACGGTTGATCCTGATTGCTAAGCAATGATTATATAAAGATAAGAAAAAAGGCGAGATGTCCTATTCTCGGACATTGATATTGTTGGCCTGGAACGCTTCATTCATTGTTAGATATTCTTCGACCTTCAGCTTGATGTCATCTGGCTCAGTATCTTCCATGCCTTGAAAGCCAGCTTTGAATGAGACTTTGTTGCCCGAAACGTTTACGTCATCAATCTGCATGTCTGCGTAGACATTGGCAAGCTCGTTAACCCATTCCCGGGCTTCGTTTGCATCTACACCGGAGGTTTCAATATTTACATTCAACATTTTAGTCATCCGAAATCACCTAGAACGCAATCCAGTTCGGCATTAATAAAGTTGGCGGGAGTCGCGTACTAGCCTTAGGATAGAAATTTAAACAGTGTTGTTTTTTTGAATATAAAGTGTGGTTGTTATTATTTTTCTCCAAAACCCCAGTATTTGGTAAGTTCTTTTTCAAATTGGGAGAACTGGTCATCATTTAAAAAATCGCCACAGTTCTTATGATTTGCCACAACCTTCATTCCAACAAGCTTAAACTCAACTTCGTAAAAAGTTACTTTGGGGCAGTTGCACATTCCTATATACAGTTCTTCTCTCTAGATCTAATACTTATCTGTTTATTTTGCGGAGGAATAAACATTTATCAGTTGCCATATACTTTATTCCTCATAATGGGTCGTAAGTTTCTCACCTTTGCATTGGTAACTTTTGTTCTACTGTTCGGCACTGTGAACATGATGAACAATGCTTCCGCTCAAACGCCTGACTGGTACCCCGGTAAAGGCATAAGACAAGATATGTATGTCAAATATAACATAGAACATTATGACTTTAACCAGAGACAGCCTTATGTCATGACATTATACTTCCAACAGCAGGATCAGGATGGCAATTGGATAGTCCCAGCTTATGTAGAAGCTAATGGCAGGGTTCTTCAAGGAACCCTGAAGCTTTCAGATACCATGTCGCCCCTTTTAGGTGGTGAAATTCCGCAAGAAATGAGGCAGTTTATCTCGGGTTACCAAAGCTCACTTACGTGGTTAGATGCATTTACTACAATCTCTGCACCTCTGTCGTTGACAGCAGGGTCTTGGGGCAAGATAGCTTCAATTGGGGGCAGCGAAGTCAGACCGGCGGGTACTCAACAGGTAACATTTGCAGGTGCACAAAGCTTGTGCGGTGCTAGTTCGTGTGATGCCACGCGTATTACATGGCATAAAGGTGTGGATAGCAACGTATGGGTGGTAAGCGACTTTCCATTCCCCGTCAAGGCTGAGACATTTGCTGATGTAACTACACCTCCAGCACCTATTCAGTACA
>DATAAU010000051.1:0-24059 GCA_036259955.1 Nitrososphaera sp.
GGTGTAGAATCTACAACATCAAATATGCCTAATTTAACTCCCGAGTATAGAATCTGGCTCTTCCACCTTCCAAATATGATATCTACTACCTTTTCGTAATCAGACATAATCTGGATAGAAGCAGTTCGCTGATTATTAAGCATATTTTTTGCAGATAATTGTTCTTCCTTTTATTGTAAAGATAAATTCAATTTAAATGAAGATTCCTTTACTATGGTACCGCAAATCACATGATGTCAATTGCATTCAACATTTTTTCGGACCACTATGAATCTAAAGCTTGGTGATTTTAACGATACACCAGACTGAGACCCGTTAATGCCATTGCTCGGCGGGAGTTTCGAATCTTTTTGATATTATGCATCATCCTATATCTCAGGTGATGGCCGAGAGGACACGTGGGGCAACGAACAAAAGACCAAGAAATAGATTATATCTTAATATCACCTAAATTGGCATGTAGAGTTAAGGGATGCGGAATTGAACGACGCGGTGTTTGTGTGGTAAGAACGGAGGCCTATTCCCACATTTTCCACATCTCAAGACTCTAAAGACGCAGCTTCTGACTATGCAGCGTTATGAGTAGACATTGACATTTCGCATTCGTACAATTGAAGATATTAGAGCAATAGAGGTACATTGGTAGCTTGTTTCGCTACCAACCAAGTATCTGAGAGAATACTTTAGGCATACTCTATAGAGTTATTGCATTTTTCACACATGCCAGAATACTGTCATCTTTACTATCTGATACATGTATGACATAGATTAACGCACTTTCTTTGCCCTCAACTTTTCTCAGAACTCTTCCTGCTCTCTGAATTATCTGGTTCATGTTAGAGGTTGTCGCAAGAATTATTTCAATTGCGACTTCAGGGACATCGTAGCCAATCTCAAGCGTATGGACAGAAAGCAATGGATAGAACCGTTTTCCCCATTCTGATAGTATCCTTTGCCTCCGAAATGACGGCATACCGCTGTCGATTAGCATTGCCTTTATGCCCTCAGCGCCGAGATTCTGCTTCAGTAGCCGGATGGATTCAAGTGTCTCGCTGAAAACCATAATCTTTTGATTAGGGTGCCTTACTTTGATCAATTCTATTGCGGCAGATAACTTGTTCTCTGTTGAGGCTAGCAATGCTTTTCTCTTTCTGACATTTGAAAACCAAGCCTTTGCCTGCCAGCTTGGAAACCCTCCTTGTTTTGTTAGTTCCATCATTGCCTTGGCATCATATCTTTTGAACCGAGAAGAGATAGTCCTTATTTTACTGCTATATTCATCATAGGCTTTTTGCTCCTGCTCTGTCAGCTTCACTTCTATTGGAATGATAACTGGCTTTGCCAGGCGCCCATCTGCGACTGCGTCTTTGATAAGATATTTTCTAGCTGGCGGAAGAGTTCTGACAATTATCTGATTCCTAGGATCAGACTCATCGATTGTTGCTGTTAACCCCAAAAGCGCCTTCTTGGTGTCATTTGAGATAATATCATAGATCCTGCCATATGATCGTGCTGTTGCACATGCAAGATGGACCTCATCGAGAATTATCATGTCGGCTTTTTTGACAATATCTAAGTTGTTTGCGGCGCTTTGATAGGTACTGATTGTTATCTCGCAAATATTCTTTTGCTCTCCAAAATACCTACCTATTTTCGTGTCAGGTATTCCATATCTGACAAGTCGACTGTAGTTTTGTTCGATTAAAACAATCCTCGGAACTAACATTAAGATATTGAATTGAGGAATGTCTATCATTTTAGCGGCCCTTCTAGCACATTCAAATGCAATCTCTGTTTTGCCAGTGCCGCTGCTGTAAATAATTGACCCTCTGGATTTATTCAGTAGCCAAGCCTCTACAGCATTCAATTGGTCAGGCTTTAATTTGAAGGGAAAATTGAGGTTTAAAATTGCAGGATGGCCGCTATTATCCTCTCGCCTTTCTTTTACACCTTCAGGATCTGCAATATCCGATTCCTTGCGTAGCTTACGATTTGCGGAAAGCAAATCTAAAGCAGAGACAACGACGATCTCTTGCTTTTGCTTGCAACCTATTTTGGTCATGGAAGCAAGCCATGAACATTAAAGCTATATTAAGAAAGAAGAACCTGAGGGGGAGGGGCCGCCCATAAGCAGTTCGGTATGCAGCCTTAAGAGACTAATTTTTTACAAGCTTTTCTAGGCTTCTATCCGGCAACAATCGATTAAATCCCTTCACGACCTCCCAAGATTCTCTTGAACTCTTGCGTATATGTTGCTTAGTGTTCCATAAGACCATCTAATGATTGCAATAAGAAACTGTTTGAGAATTCGATAAGCCTGATTGATGATCACTATCGGCTTGAGGAAGAGCAATACCTGATAGTATAAAAATTGAGATAGTACATATCAAAAGTTATCGCTAAAGTTTTTTCTGTGAAGATCAACATTTTCTTGAGGGCTAGGACTCTTGTGTTCATGCAAATTCTTGTGCTCTCTACCATCTATTTTCTTTTCATGTTCTTCTCTCGCATGATGTAGTCTATCTTTTTCATGGATGAACTCTTTGCCACATTCATGACATTTTACTATTGGATGATGATGGATGTGTCTTGCATGATTAATTAGATCTTCATACTTTACAAATTTTTCGCCACACTGCTCACAAACTTCCTTTTCATTGCGGTGAAGAATATCCAAATTTTCTATAGGGTTTTAGGTCGGAACTTAATAAAAAGGATTTTCACCCTATATATTACGGATGCCTAAGCCAATTGTGCCTTGTGACATCCGATCTTAGGATCCCTAAATGCTTCCGAGTGATCCAGTGGCAATGTTAGAATGTATTGTATTTTAGGGCCGAAAGAGAAACCCGGTAAAAATAGAACTTGATAAGCAAACAAGCTCAATCATTCCTGCTTCATATTATCATCCATCAACATTTCCGGCAATAGGACTATAAGTCCACGTTGAAAAATATTATTTCATATAACTAGCAAAGCATCATCATCATCATCATCAATGATTCAGCTACTTCTACACGATATAGATAAATCAGAATGGCCAAGATCACAAAATAATGAAGAAGCAGAAGAAGAACTTTATAAAGCAAAAGCTTTGTATCCTTCTGCAGATTCAGACATTGGCCAACTATGAGAGTACTGAGAGAACAGAAATCTGGTCGGGTATTGAGACAATCTCAAAAAAATCATTTGAAGTCTTAAGTCGAGCCAGAGCAACGTCCGATTATTGCCATGATTCAAAATCTCCTCTCATTCTGATCACCAATGACGATTATTTTCAGATGATTAAGCAGCTTAAAGCGAGAGGTATCAGGCAGAGATTTATCACAGAAATCACAAATGAGAATGTTAAATATTCTAAAGAACTGGCTAATCACGTTGAATTACGTCATTTAGAAGGAGTTAAGGGAAATTTCGGAATAGTAGATGGCAAGGAGTATGGTGCGGCAGCCAACATTTATGACATGCAACCGCCAGTAGAATTTATCTATAGCAACGTTAAGACATTTGTTGAGCAGCAACAATACTTCTTTGAGACCCTTTGGAATAAGGCCATGCCAGCCCGACAGAGGATAAGAGAGATTGAGGAAGGCAGGGCACCAGAAATATTGGAGATCATCCAAGACACTCACAAATCAATTAATCGTGCATATGACATTATGAAAAAAACACAGAAAGAACTGTTAGTTCTATTTGCTACACCGCGTACCTTCACTCTTGCTTTACGGGATGAATCTGCCGATATTTACAGGAAAATTTCTAAAGATGGTGTTGACATAAAGTTGTTAGTACCAAGAGATGGTATCGAGATTGAAAATGAGCAGATGGCGAAGGTGAGAGAAATCTCTACAAAAATAAATCTCAGGTTGTCTGACGTAGATCTGAATACAAGAATTACCATAATGATATCCGATAGGAGAGAGTTTATGAGCTGGGAATTAAAAGATGATACTCTTGACAATCCATATCTGGCCGGTGGCGTAGCCACATACTCAAATAGCCAAGCCCTTGCAAGCTCCTATGCTATCATATTTGATAACCTATGGAAGATAACAGAGACCGTAGAGAACCTCCGTATAGCGAATATCAAATTAGAAAGTAGCGAGAAAGCAATGAAAGAATTCATTAACATAGCGGCACATGAGCTTAGGACTCCGCTACAGCCAATACTTGGATTATCAGAAATGCTGCACAATGTCAGAAGTGATTCCGAGCGACACAGAAAACTTGTTGAGGTAATAATCAGAAACGCTCACAAGCTTGAAAATCTTGCAGAAGAGATTCTTGATGTTACTCGAATAGACAGTGGACGCTTACAGATAGCAATGCAAAAAATTGATCTTCACCGATTAGTAGATAGTGTGGTTTCAGACTTTCAAGCAGCCATTGATAATGAATCTGGTAAAAATGAAAATGCCAGAAAGGCCGTTATATGCCTCAAAGACGAATACCCCAGCACATTAGCGGATGTAAACATGGAACATCCAATAGTGTTAGCTGATACAAACCGAATAGGTCAAGTCATTACAAACTTGCTCTCCAACGCACTCAAATTTTCAACGGAAGGAGAAAGAGTATCCATAACCGTGACAAGAGGGATAAGAGTAATAGATGGCAAACCCTGGGCCATTGTATCGGTTTCAGACCAAGGGCGGGGGATAAATCCAGAAATAATGACGAGGCTATTTCAAAAGTTCATTTCTGGATCAGAGAAAGGAACTGGCCTTGGGTTGTATATTTCAAAAAACATAGTAAAGGCTCACGGTGGCGATATATGGGCCGAAAGCAACAAGAGTGGAATAGGTGCAACTTTTGAATTTACTTTACCGCTTTTGAAATCACTGACTGACCAAGACTATAAGATATAATTTTTTATGTACTCGCCCGCAGATGCATGACACTGCTATTGGCTTTGATATTTGTCGAATAATGTGTTGTAAAAAGAAGCTATTGTTAAATCAGGCGATCAATGGTCAAAAGAAATCAGAACCCCAAAGGCAAGCAGGCTAAGAACCATATCCAATAGCAAGAATTTCGACATCTTCTTTTCTTCTCACTCGCTCCATGCAAAGCATGATCTTGCTCAAGTAATATCCTTGACTGACACCGAATTATCATGTCAGCAAATAATAAAAGATCAAGAACTACGGTGAGGATAGCCAAATATTATTCTGATTAGACATCATGCATTGACAAACCACCATGATGATAATATGGGAGCACCATCTTCCATGAATAAGATAAATGTATACTAATGTAAATTATTCGACAGATAGACATCTAGGCTGCCATGCAGTAGGACCCCCATTCTTCCGGGAAACTAGTTATACAAAAAGTAAAGCAACATATCTAACATGTGTATTATAAACTATTCTCATCTCAGATTTGTCAACAGGTGAAACAAAATAACTGATACGATATTTGATCTCATAGTTATAGGAAGCGGCGCTGGACTTGATGTAGCAAATGCTGCAGCGAATCAGGGTTTGACGGTCGCAATTGTTGAGAAGGGAAGAATGGGTGGAACCTGCCTCAATAGGGGATGTATACCGTCCAAACTTTTGATACATAGCGCTGATGTGATGGAGACTATTAAGACGGCAGGGGCATTCGGAATAAGAGTTGAGAGAGTCTCAGTTGACTATAAAAAGATAATATCAAGGGTTAATGGAATAGTCGACAATGATTCAGACAGCATAAGAAGCGCATTTGAAGGACTAGACAATCCCTTGCTGTTTCCAACAGAAGGACGATTTATTGGAGAAAAAAGAATTGATGTCGGCGGCCAAACAATAACAGCTCCTAAAATCCTGATTGCAACTGGCACTAGACCTGTAATCCCAAAAATCAATGGTTTGAAGGAAAGCAACTACATTACAAGTGATCAAGCGCTACGCTTGGAAAACCAACCAAAAACTCTGACAATAATTGGTGGAGGATATATCGCTTCAGAATTGGCTCATTTTTTTGGATCATTAGGCAGTACAATCAACATAGTACAACAAAAAGATTTGCTAATACCTAGTGAAGATGAAGATATTTCAAAAAAATTTACAGAGTTATTTTCACAGAAGTACAACGTTTTCTTAGGATGCAACACAGAGTTAGTAACTAAGAAGAAGGAACTTTATCATGTCATTGCTAGGAAGACCAAGACAGGCGAATCTGTGGAAATAGAATCGGACCAACTCTTGGTTGCTACGGGTCGTATTCCAAACTCAGATACCTTAGATTTGCCTAAGTCAGGCGTAAAAACAGACCAAGATGGATTTATCGAGGTTGACGAAAAACTTGAGACTAATGTAAAAGGGATCTTTGCACTTGGAGACGCTGTTGGAAAATATCAATTTCGGCACAGTGCAAATTGGGAAGCCCAATATGCATTCAATAATATAATGGCCACAGTGAATGATAAAAAAATTGCAGTTGATTACTTTGCAATGCCACGTGCAATATTTAGCTCTCCCCAGGTTGCAGCAGTAGGATATACTGAACAAGAGTTGAAGCGAAAAGAAGCAGCGGAAGGAAGAGAGATGGATTATGTCAAATCCCTATATCCATTCAATAAGACAGCAATGGGAGAAGCTATAGACGATAGAGAGGGATTTGTCAAGTTCCTTATTGAGCGAAAAACTAGAAGAATTCTTGGATGTCATATTATTGGAACCGATGCTTCCATACTAATACATGAAGTCTTGGTAGCCATGAAAGCAGGAGGAGGAGGAGGAAGAGGGAGCAATGATACATTAGGAAATATTTTGAGGACGGTTCACATCCATCCAGCACTTTCAGAAGTGATTTCAAGAGCTGCAACTAGCGTCTTTGACTGAAAGGTATTGTTACTCTCAGGTCGCCCATCAGTACTACAAAAGTATCAAAAATATTTCCATTAGCAACAAAGAACTGAGGCCGCAAGTAACTTAAATTCTTCAGGAGCTGCCTATAGGGATAACCTATATGGATAATGAATCCATATTCGGGTGGATAATTGCTAATATAATAGCTAAATAAAAGCCTAAATATTTAACTACGTGTTGAAGTGTGTGACAGTTCAGACTAACAACAAGCTCAATACTAGGTGGCAATTGCGAGGCCTCTATCTCGACAGCTGCAACTGCGACTGGGGATGTCCTTGTCAATTCAATGCAAGACCCACCCATGGAAGTTGCGAAGGTCTGTTTGGTATTCACATCAAGGATGGAAATTATGGAAATGTAAAGTTAGACGGTCTAAACTTAGTTTGGATAGGAAGGTATCCAGGAGCAATTCATGAGGGTCATGGCAAAGCATCTTTATATATAGACGATAGAGCAAGCGAGGAACAATTTGATGTCGTGTCAAAGATAATTAAGGGGGAGGCCAAGGGCTCTGCCTTTGATGTATATAGTGCTACTCTTGATCACTATGAAGAGCCGAAACGCGCGAAGATCATCTTCCAATTTGATGGGATAAGAAGCCAAGTTAAGGCAGAAGGTATATGCGAAGTCCAACTTGAACCTATAAAAAATCCTGTAACAGGCGAGGATCATCGCGTTATAGTGGAATTTCCATCTGGCGGCTTTGAATCCTCGAAAATGGATATGGCATCCTCAAAGATGCTTGTCGCAAATGATGGATACCTTGACTTTAGATATGAAGGCACCTATGGGAGCATTCAGGAGATAGCATGGAAAGGAACCGGGCCTTAATGAGTTTGGGAAACTGATTGATACTAAGCTTGGCTTCTTTACTTTCGGATCTTGTGTTCAACCACAGTTATGACGATTTAACAGTTCGGTTTAACAATAAATCGTCTTAAGTGATGTTTAATAGATCCATATTATCGATGACAACGATTCTGGCAGGAATGCAGGATTCGCTTCTAGCGCTCAGGTCTACAAAAGCAGGATGGAATATACATCAATCTTTGGTGGGAACTCATCCACAAAGCTTAGCGTTTGATCCCCTTAATCCAGGTAGAGCTTATTGTGGAACCTTCGGAGGAGGTCTATGGAAGACCGATGATGGCGGACAAAATTGGGATCAAATTGGAAAAGATAGCATGTCGAACCAAAACGTGACCTCGGTTTCAGTCAGCCCCCTGGAAAGAGGAAGTAGTCGCTTCAACATAGTGTACGCAGGAACAGAACCTAGCGAATTCTATAGATCAAATGACGGGGGGCGGACCTGGGAGCGTATGACTAACTTAAACAGTCTAGGCTCACATGAATTATGGAGCTTTCCACCAAGACCGTGGACTCATCGTGTGCGCTGGATTGAACCGGATGTTAATAGTTCAGGCTATATTTTTGTTGCAATAGAAGCAGGGGCACTTGTCCAAAGTCGCGATAGCGGCAGAACCTGGATAGACAGATCGCAGCAAGGACCTTATGATACTCATACTCTTGCGACCCATCGAAAGGCCCCCAAGCGGCTATACTCTTCTGCAGGTGATGGATATTTTGAGAGTTTTGACTACGGAGAAACTTGGAACAGTCCGACGTCTGGACTTAACCACCATTACTTATATGGAATTGCTGTTGACTGGGGTAGTCCTCAAACCGTGGTTGTATCTGCATCTATGGGAGCTTGGCAAGCGCATTACGGAGAACAAAATACCGAGTCGTTTCTATACAGGAAATCCGAAGACAATAGTCAGTGGGAGCTAGTTTCTAAAGGTCTTCCTGAACCACGTGGTACGATGATTGCAATATTAACCTCAAGTTCTAAGAATGCAGGAGAGTTTTATGTTGCCAGCAATCGTGGAATATTTTGCTCTACTGATTCGGGCATCTCATGGAAATCGCTTGATATTCCATGGCCAAGAGAGTTTCTTTCTCAACATGCTTGGGCACTAGCAATAGAAGAAGAATAATATTGATTGTTGACAAAGAGAGAGGCACTTCTTTTTAAGCACAGGATATGTCTCTGATAAGATTCCGACGGTTCTCTGCGTGTGTATTTTTCCTTCGATTAATGAGTGTTTCAAACGATTCAAGAGACCAATTCATGTGCAGGATGATTTGCTACATGTCAGGTACTAATGGAATATCTCCTAAAAAGTCACTGGGTAAATCCTGCCAAAATTGAAACATTGTAAAATATATATAGATACAGCGCTCCAAGACTGACTGGACTAAACCTAACCAACATTAAATAAATAAATAAATAAAATTTTGGTGATGTTTGATCTTATTATAACATAGTAATGGATCCAACCGGGATCTCGTAGTCAATTCAAGGAGTGTACCTTAACTATCGTGCAAGTCAATGCCAACATTATCTAAGAAGCACGGGGTTGGCGTCAACCTTGATGCGAAACAGCGTGTAAGGCTTTCTACGCATATCCCGCCCATTATGAAATCTGGCTTGACGGTGCAATTGGTTTGCAGTAACGTAGAGATATCCATCAGATGCTAGTGACAGAGTATCTGGCCACAATAGACGAGAGTCATGTGCTATCGTCTCCCATTCTCCCTCTGTGTTCCTACGCAGGATAGAATTATGCTCATAATTTGTCACGTATATGCGATCCTCTGCATCTGATTCGAGCCCATCAGAAGCACCGCCTTTATCTCCCTCATCTCGCACAGTTTGAGAGACATATCTATCATCAAGTGATCTATCTATTAGCGCTTCGGTTCTTACACTATAAAGCTTTCTGCTAGCGAGTGCGCAGTAATACAGTCGTTCGCCAGTGGCGCTTATCGCTATGCCATCTGCACCCATATCAGCAGCCAACATTACAGATCCACTCTTCTCCTGTTCTTGAAGTCGTTTTACCACAAATGCATGTCCCTCAACGATTGGCAAAAAAGTTTGAACGTCTGCCGGCTTTGTTGAAGGATGATCGTTGAGCCTGCGCCAGCTTTCGCCTGTCGCCAAGTCTACAACTATTATTCCATTCGATCCATTTCGAGCAGAGTCTGTGATGTATGCAACTCCCTCTTTGCCTCTGCTTAGATCAAAGCGCATATCATTTAGATATGTTGTAGACAAGGCTACGTTTTGTGGAAAAAGGATCTTCTTAATGACCTGATTTGTTTCTAGGTTCACGCATACAAGTTTTGGTCCACCATATTTGGTAGGCTGGAATAGTGGACTACCTGTATCAAGGATCCAAAGGCGGTCAGCTGGATCGACTACCACTGATTGCACTGACACAAGAGATGCTGCTTGATCATTTGGGTCGGTTTGATTTATCGTCTCATCAGGATAAGCTACCAGCTTGCCTTCTGCTGCGATGATTTCGGCGACTGTGAATGATACGTCATCGCCCCACTTTGGAAAGTTGACAAATATCCGTCCTTTATGGGATACTGTCACACCAGTTGGCATAGCTCCATGAAAGTAAGCGATAGGCTCCAATATGCCAACAGACTGCTCAGAGGGCAACACCTCCTCATTAGCGATTACTGAATGCTCTGTTGTGGGTGGTGACCCATGGGGCGATTGATCAACCATATGCTGCCGTTCAGGAAACTTGCTATTTATTACTATGTAAAAGGCGTTCCCGGCTCTTATTCTGTACTATAGGAGTCTAGGACATCACCTCAGTTGATGAAGCAAAAAAAAGAGACGTTATGTGGAGAAAAGTTATGCAGTTAAAAAGCCTCTGAGGCAGCGAGTTTAATGTGTGATGCTATTAAGAAATACAAATCGTCTTCCATACACTTTGCGATATTTTATTATCGACAGCTACAAAAATATCATGGTAGGAATAATAGGCCTTTTTTCAAAAAGTAGGGACTTGTACTAGGAGTCGTTACTACTCGCATGATCTTCACGTGTTGATGAGATTCTTTGCATATTTTTGATTATCTCATTTTGTTCATTAATCTGTTGATGCATTTTACTAATCAAGCGATGCTGTTCGTCTATCATTTCATGGACTCGACGCTCGGCTCTCCTATCTAAAATCAATATCAATAATCCCACTCCTAATGCTATTGCCACCTCTATTTCCTTGTCTACTAGTATTTCTGGTTCGTCTAGGATCCAGAGCAATACTGCACCAATTACTAGTGCTATGAGTCCAAAAACGACTAATTTGGTTTCATCCATCGAAGATAATGGAGTTTTATAGTTCTATTTACTTTTTTAGTGCACCAAGAGAGATTGAAGGAGAAAAATACTCAGTATATCACAGGTGGCTAAAAGATTCGTCTATATAAAAGGGAAACGGGACAGAGAGAGAGGGCATTTATAGACCAAGATAGAAAGATAGCGACTTTGTTTATAATCCCATGTCTTCCTCTCAGGACCTTCTCTTTCTCAATACGTCATAAGAGTATGCACATGCGCGCCTTGTGACTATGTCTGTAGCCACCAACCTGCTTTCATTTTTATTTAATATGTGTTCTTAGCAGGTTGAGCTTTCGGTAAGACCATGAGAAAAGATATACCTTGTTAATAAAAGGTTTGCTCGCAGCAGTCCGAATATTCGTTTCAATAACAGCGATGGATATATGAGCAGCTATATTGAAGATGTTGCAGTATACAGATGAAAGCAGCGGTCTATAGGGAACACCACAAAGATCCTAAGCAAGTTGTCAGAATAGAGGACATTGATACTCCAAAGCCAAAGTCCAATGAGGTTTTGATAAAAGTTGAAGCGGCATCGTACAATTATAATGACCTCTGGGGGATATGGGGCGAACCAATCAAGATTCCAATGCCTCACATATCTGGAAGCGATGCTGCTGGAACAGTTGTTGAACTTGGCGATAACGTCACGACAAATGTCAAGGTGGGAGATAGAGTGGCTGCGTATCCAAACCTGACTTGCAGGATATGTTATGAATGCACGTCTGGAAGGGAATATGATTGCGGTAGCAGGCAAGTGTGGGGCTTCCAGACAGGCCCGCTTTGGGGCGCCTTTGCACAGTATACCCATCTACCGGAGGTCAATGTAGTAAAGATACCAGATAATGTTTCATTCTCTGATGCAGCGGCAATTTCCATGGTGGGCTTGACTGCGTGGCATATGCTCGTTACTCGAGCGAAGATAAAACCCGGACAGACAGTTCTTATAATGGGCGGAGGAAGCGGGATGGGAATAGTAGGTATACAAATTGCCAAATTATTCAATTGTAATGTAATTGCCACTGCAGGCAACAAGGAAAAGATGGATAGATGTTTGCAGCTTGGTGCCGACAATGTAGTAAATCACAGGGATCCCGATTGGTATAAGCATGTTCGTGAAATAACAAACCGACACGGGGTGGATGTGATTTATGAGCATATTGGCAAAACAGTATTCCCACAAGAAGTTGGACTATTGAAGATAGGTGGGACGCTTGTATCTACTGGGGCGACGACTGGCTATGACTCGACAATTGACCTGCGATATCTTTTCTTCAAAGGAATAAATTTGCTTGGGGCAACGCAGGGAACAAAAGCAGGCTTGGAAGAGGTAATAGGTTGGGTGAGCAAGGGAAAGATAAAGCCAGTGATTGACACGATACTACCATTCAGCAATATGGTTCAAGGGCATATCAAGATGGCCGACTCACAGTTATTTGGCAAGATACTGACCACTCCGCAGAAGCTCTAAGGATCCTTGAATAGGTAATTACATCACGGAGGAGCTGTCGATACAACATTATAGAGGTGTGTTCTCACATAATAATAGTAACCTTGACTCTGTCAGGGTAATGCCCGCATACCAGGTGACAGCGAATATGCAGTCATAATGAATGACTATAGATTTAGTTGTATCTTTGTTTTCAAGGTAACTAGGTCAAGACAAAAAGCAACAAGAACAAAAAGCAAGTAGAAGCGAGGATTTCAACCTCATAGAAAAGACCATTGATTACAAGTGTACCTCATCTGCACAGGCGAGAAAAGATGTAATTATGAAATACTTTTTCGCTTGTTACTTCAGTCGCAACAAAAGTTTTGTTATCTTCATTAGTATCTTGATTTGCCTTGACAAATCTTGAATGACCCCACATTACGCCATTCTGTATAATATCGACTCTTCCCCTCACGAATCTAAAGAGGTTAGGTCTTTCCAACATCGCAACTGCAAAGAGATCAGGCAAATCAAACTTCCCAAATTTCATCAATGGATAGCGCAATAATGATTTGACAATAGTGGGTACCTTATCGCTTTTCCCATCGTGGTTTTCTTTTCTCTTTTTACATTGCCTGTTGGAAAGCCTCGAAATAAATTCCTCATCGATTCTTAAATATTTGTCACTTACATCTAAGCCAACGATGTTTAGCTTAACAGCTCCGGAGGAAGCATGATTCATCACTATCTTGGCCGCTTTAGGGTCGCAGTAAAAGTTGAATTCAGCATGTGGTGTGACATTACCATAGATTTTGCTTGCAAGCCCATATGCGCCTCCCATAATGCAAATCTTGGATAAAGAATGCGTTATATCTGGATCTTCAATTATTAACCTCGCAACGTTTGTTAAAGGCCCTGTTGCAACTAGCGCGACTTCACCTCTTCTGTAGTTTGCCAGGGTTTCAGAGATGAAATCAAAAACACCTCTTTTATGCAAAAAAGCTGTATCACGCTGAAGGCGGATATTCCCAAGGCCTTTTTTTCCATGTATTTCCTCTGCATGGACAATTTTCTTAGATAAAGGCCTTGATGCTCCAACCAATACGGGTATCTTTGACTCCTTGTTCATCGCCCTTAGGATTCCAAGGGTGTTTAAGGCAGCAGACCTAGCCGTCACATTACCACTAACAGTCGTTATGCCGATAATTTCGATTTCCGGTGATTGCAAAGCCATTATTATAGCTACAGCATCATCTATTCCAGTGTCAACATCCATCAGGATTTTTTTTGTAGGCAAGATATATTCTTACAACCATACCCCATTACACGGAAGAATGCAACCATATGCATTATTTACAAAGAGCCTCTTTTTCATTTCATTTCGTATGCGTAACTCTTAATGTCCTCAAAAGTTGGGCTTCCCCTTGTATCTTCCCGGGTTGTCTTAAGGGCTGCAGCTATATTGGCAAGGTATAGAGCCTGGATATCTTCAAACCCTTTCAGCTTGAATGCTCCAAAGGTCCCTACAAAGGTATCTCCTGCTCCCACTGTGCTTACTATTTTCAGATTAGGGGAGGAAGCCAAATCGAACGGGGGAATAATAATACTTTCCTCCTTATTGCAGATCACACATCCTTCATCGCCCAGAGTTACTACAACAGCATTATTTCTGCCGCCGAGGGAATTAGATATCTTGCTACATGCCTGGATGCCATCATCCATCAATGTTAGTGTCCTAGCCTCTTGTCGGTTTAATATCAGATAATCCACATGCGCAGCATATTTTTGCACGACGGAAAGACCGTAACGGGTTAAAAGTGCAGGAGACCATATGATTCTTTTTCCTGCCCTTCTAGCAGATATTATGAGTGAGCCTGCTGTATCAAGAGGCGGATCTATAACTATTATTGTATTCGAGTTATAAATGGCAGATAGCACATTCTGTCGTGAAACATCCTCTGGTTTCATAGCCATGTTTGCCGCCTGATGTGACAGAATCATATTCTCGCCTTTGCTATCAACAATTACATAAGCCTGTCCTGAGAGCATTTCATTATGCCGAAATATTAGAGAAGTGTCAATTCCGTCGTTTTGGAGTATCTTGATTTGGCTTTCGGCTATGCTATCGACCCCAAGCATTCCTATAATACTTACATTAGTGCCGCCGAGGACTCTTGCTGCCGCCACAGCCATGTTGGCAGCCTTGCCTCCAGGAACAGAAATCACCTTCATGGCGCGTACCTCTTCACCAGGATCGGGGAATCTCTCTACAAATAGTGTAGTGTCCCAGTTTATTGCGCCACATACTAGGATTTTAGGCATACCTGGAGGAAGATATAACAAGAGAACTGTGTAAAGTTATCGCCCAATACTGCGGAGCGCTTACCAACGTTTAGGACACTTCAAACACCAAATAAAGAACCATATATGACAAGTCTTTGCTAACTAATATTTCTATAATGCTAGTATTACTCTTAACAAAGTCTTACGAAGATTTTTATTATCTAAACAAGGCGGTTAGATAAATTGCTTAGCGAATTAAGAGTAAAGATTTTGTTTATCGTTGTTGATACAAAGGATACACTCCTTTCGGCATCGTTTAAGGATTGGAGAAATAACCTCAAAATTTAGAAAGAATAAAGCTAAGAAACAATCCAATAGAAAATGCAATTGTCCTATCAGCGATTTTTAGCAGTAGAAACTTTGTAGGCGTTTGCCTAAAAGTTAATATCTTCAACGAAGAAGTGGTAATGTAAAACTAAATGTGGCACCCTTATTACATAGATTGTTTTGAGAGCATATCGTGCCTCCGCGTGCTTCCAACTTTTCATAAAGTTCCCTCCGCTTCCACAGGTTATCAAACAAAGCTGCATAAGACAGAGCTAACGTTCTGCTATCCAAATGCATAGCCAAGCGTACTGCTTCATAGGAAATATCTTTTGTGTCATCTTTAAGCTCAAAGGCATTAGATACTTCCGATCTAATATTAATGCGATAATGCCTTCTTTCTTCAAGTTGCCATCCATAACGCTAGTCCAATGGTAGCTGGACTAGGATCGCCCAATCAGGAAAATTATATATTCTATAACAAATCGTAGCCAAAACTTTTGGGACTAACCACTTTTTCACTAACACTTGCACTCGGCAGATGAGTGTTGTTACAGTGCACGCATGTTAGTTTTATCCTAAAGTTAATAAGAAATTGTAAACCTCTTTGCATTTAAAATTGCAAGCACTCTTTTTGGCGATGCTCCTACTGATTATAATACTAACGAGAATCCCACCGGTAAGTGTCCAAGCTCAAACCCATGAAGCGTTATTAAGTGCACACGAAACGCTGTCTGACGATATGGTTTTCTTTCTCCTAGATGCATTTGAATACACTTTTGAAATTGACGGCGAACAAATATTTCCAAATGATACAGTAAAACACAACATAATAACAAAATACCAACCGTCAGTTTACAAAATTCCTACCTTACAATACAAGATAATGGAGCATACGATTAACGCATCAGATGTAGAGGTACACGTAAATCCTACAAGAATCGATGAGGTAGACACTAGACTTGATTTCCAAATATATGCAAATAATGCAGCAGTTGCAGGGCAATTGCTGAGCAATAGCTACGACGATCTTGAGATAACCTCTGCTTATGGCATATACGACCGTATTACTGATAAAATGACTATTCACATACCGTATAGTGTCGTGTTACAACATTTGGTGCAATAACTTGATAAACTTACTTAAAGTCTACAGGTCGAGGATTGATTGTCGTTGATAGTACATATGCAAGGGGAGATGCACCATAAAGAACAAGAAAAAACAGAAAGTCTTTAATGCAGGCAAAGAAAAGGGAATAAAATTTGTAGGAACGCTACCGTTAATTGACTATAATAGAGATTATTTTATGGGTTACCCATATGGATATTGGTTGCATAAAGGACTAGCGCTTATGCATTTTATTGAAGATCGCTCCAAGTTGTCGGTGCTCCGCTTTGCTAAAGATGTCGATAGTGACGAGTTCATAATTGAAAATCTAAAAATGGAAATTCATATGATGGTCTTTCATTCTGCAGAGAGCCTATTCATGACGGTACTTGGTCATTATTTCTATCCACCAATGCCTTGGTTCTGGATGTCTATTTGTACTCAAAACAAATTTAACAACATCATGAACCTCTGGCAAGAAAAAGGATTAGACGCCATAATTAATGAACCGGAAAAGTGGCTGAGGGATATACTCTATCCTACCGTCAATGAGTCTCATGAAGGTTATCAGAAAACTGAAGACTCTGCGACATTTGCTAAAAAATATCTTGACAGGTTAGTCCAGGAATACATAAGACACAAAGAATACAACGCATACAAACATGGCCTGAGGATATTTCCAAGTAAGACGAGTTTGCGGGGCAATCAAGGTACTTCAGGAGGTGTGGCTACAGACGTACAAGGAGGATTTCTTGAGTTTCTAAAGTATCAATCACTCCAGGGAAACGACTGTGAATATTCTATTGAACACACATCACAAATATACGATGTGAATATAGATATTGATATTATCAGGACCACTACCTGGTTATTGCAGAACTTTTTTGAAAGAAAACGGGCCGAAAATAAAGCGGTTAAGGGTCAGAAAGTTACTTTTAACCTGGCATTATTTGACAGACTAAGAGTAGAAGATATTTTCCGGTCAGGCTACACTGGCTCAAGCGATTAAAGACAAAAACCTTTAGAAGAAAAAGTCAATAAATGAAGGTTCGAAGTGAACAAGACGAAATACCATCTAAATAATGTCAGAGGCACCATCCCTTAAAGGGTGACGGCTAATAGCATACTTTCATACCTTGCAAAGAAAGATATCTACAGCCTAAACAAAAACTTCCTTGCGACGGAACAAATAATGTAAATTTCGATATATAATTATCCCCAAAGTGATGTTAGAGCAAAAAGAAACAAAGAAGGAGTCATTGGTTCGAGAGCCATACCGCCATCCTATAAAAAAAGAGGGAGAAATCATAACAGCGGAAGTGAAATGAGGGTGGAGGCATAAGCCTCTCTTGTATGCGTTTTATGTCCTCTTCAGGCTCTATCTCATCCCTTTTCCTTATATGTAGTACTACTAATTCGTCGGTGCAATCATAATAACTCAAAGATCATAAATAATAAACTGAACATGGTACACATGTACGTTTTATCCTGCGCCCAATCGTATAAAAGAATGAGCGGATCCGGGAATTTGAGATGTTTGTTGTGTTAGTCTTTTAACTTTTCTTCTGCCTTCTTCTTTTCGTACTGGGCACCCATGTCCCTATCTGGATCTTCCATCTTTGAGCCCATCGCCTTAGCTCCTGCTTTTATTTTATCGCCAGCATCTTCCAAATCATGTTTGGCTTCACTCTTCGTGTCGACCTCTCGTTTCACCTCTTCCTTTTTCACATTTCCGTACTCGTCAGTTTTGACTTCTCTTTTTATTTTCTCTTCTCTCTCGGCCATTTCAAGGACAGAATATTATCACTTGTACTTAAACTAGATAGTATAAAATTTTCAAAAAGTCCTCCTTTAGCGTTCTACCGGGTTTTACCAGTAATAATTTTTTCTTCATTGATACTCCTCAATTAACCAACCTGTTTTCAACTACACTCTAGGCAACTGCTGAGCCCCAGAACATTGCTATTACTAAGTTTATGTAGCCTATGGCTACTCTTACGAAGGATGTTAGAGCTTTCCCATCTATGCTTGAATATTTATCTGAGCAGTGGTAGGGTTCTTTATTTCTTTATCCTTCACGTTGATTCAAATTTTTCAGTTGTCTGTTCTCGACCTTCTTATTATGTTCTTCTCTGACGTGATGCAGTCTATCTTTTTCATGAATGAATTCTTTGCTACACTCATTGCATTTTACAATAGGATGATGGTGTACATGTCTTGCATGCCTAATTAGATCTTCGTATTTTGCGAATTTTTCACCGCACTGGTCACAAACATCTTTTTCTTTCTTATGTAGAATGCCCAAACAATTTCTAATTTAGAGTCAGTGGCTATTAAAGGATTTTATTGTATGCCTAAAGACGATAGAGCCCGGAGAAAGGGTTAAGGTGAATTTATTGGTTGGATAATTTTATTTGATCAATTCAAGACGTATCGTAATATGGCTCTGTTGACCCATGGGCGATGATGCTATTGTTGTAAACTGCCTGTACATAACAGAGGTCAATTCTTAGCTAATTTGACTACCTAGAAGGCTTTATACCATTGCATAGTTAATCAATGCATGATAACAACGTCGAAAGTCGAAAGTTGTCTAAATTGCGGCAAACAAATTGAATACGTAATGGGTTCGTGCCGTAATTGCGGAACTGATCGACTATGCACTGATTTTAAACATGCCTCGTAAGGGCTCGGTCTAAAATGTCGGATTTAAAATCTTCAAGATCCTTCAGATAACTTAGTTGACGTACGATATCGTCAAACGCAGAACACAAGAATTGATGTCAAAGAAGATAACGATAGCCATAGCATCACAGCCAGCACCAGAATCTATGAAAAGATAACATAATAGGAATTGGGAAATGAGGCTGGCCGTGCCACGACAATACAAGGAGCACGGATTGCATCTAAGTTTCAGTTTGAAAACGATGTCTTGACTCTAGTGCCAAGCGGTACCCACTGGTCTGATTCAGACACTCTCATACAAATCACAAATCGCTCAGGAGCAGCTGGAAAAATTTATTGGGCAGAGCAATTAGCATACGAAATTTTTGTCTCACTTCTGACAATATCTTGGCCAAAGGAAAAGACTTTGATAAAAAGTATTCTTAAATGGCAAGCAATCGTTGGATCGTAACGTAATCCTATCTTCTTGTAAACGTACTGGTATAATCTGAGTCTCCCTTGGACTGTCCAGCTTGTGAAAATTAAGGCCCTTAGGTATTTGTAGGAAAGTTCATTTGAATCCATAGACGCAGTCTTTAACTCAACGAGGTCAATAGAATTTTCTTGTAATCGGATAGCACAGAGACTCCAACCCTAACTTCGATGAACAAACAATAAATTGGAGTATACTTTTGGTTGGATAAGCACTCGCTAATTCAGAAAATATACTTGGTTCCGACGCTGTTTTGAATAAAAGCATCAGGCATTTTTCTAGCTATTTCAATCATAGCTTTCAGACCAGAGCAGTGGCACGGGACAACAAACGTTGGTTTCAATTCCTCCAGTTCCTCTACCGTTCTAGGAATTATCTGTTCAAATAAGCCGCCTGATAAGTGCATCCCTCCAAGCACAGCATAGATTCTATCTTCCCCTGTCAATTCTTTTGCATAGTTTAGAGTGTTTACAATTCCTGCATGCCCGCAGCCCGTAATAATTATTAGTCCTTTGTCTTTGACCTTCATAATAATAGCCTGGTCGTCATTAATTAACGGGTCAGGTTCCAGCTTTCCTTCTTCTACTCGTGAGTAATGGTTAGGGAACCCTTTTTCAAAACTATTGGTCCTAGGGATTTCGCCTGTAACTAGAACTCTATCACTCATCCATAAGCTGGCAGAATCCTTTTCGACAATATAGTATCCTGCTTTGGTCAAAAGTGATCTATTCGGAGCAGGAAGGTCTATTGTTCTACCATCCTGAAACTTTACTAATCTATTTCTAAAAGCATCCTCGTGAAGGACAAGTGGGATTCCCTGTTTCGTAGACATCTTCTTTCTAAGACTAAGCAATCCACCTGCATGGTCAATGTGTCCATGACTTGAAATCACCGATTCACAATAAGACAAGTCAAGGTCGAGGACATCTGCATTGTGAGAAGCAGCAAAAGGATCTAACCCAGAATCAAGCAACAGACTGCGCTTCAATCCATCTAAGTGTAAAGTTAATACTGCACAAAAGCCATGTTCTGCTACAAGTGGCTGCTCATGCCAATTCTTAGTTAGTACTGGTCTATGAGCCACTTCTGTACTTGGCAAAAGTAGATCTACAGTGTTATCAACTAAACAGGTAACTTCCACACTTTCAACTTCTTTTAAGATCATTTTTCTTTATCATCAGATTAATGACTAGCACTCCCTACTAAGCATTTAGAACGCAAACTTTGTAAGGTGACGATAATAATAATAATCAACAGGGAATGTATGCATGCCTTTCCCAAAACTATCGATAGAAATTGATTGCATCGTCTTGTCCCTCTAGTATCAAATGAGTAGGCAATACTACTACATCGACTATTAAACAATTTCTAGCAGATCCGGAGGCATTCAGCAGAAAGCCTTCGGAAATGACACTCAATACAATTAGAAAGCCACGATGCATGGGCTAAGTGTTTTTATCGGTCTTTTGTAAAGTCTCCCTAGAAAGAACTTACCAAATGGTAAAAGTGATTACATTCAATACGGGGTGGATTGAAGATTTTTTCGACAACAAAGGAGCAGATCAAGAAATAAGAAATGACAATACCAGTTTGTGGATATGCAGCTCAGCACGCCAAAGCACCTCTTACACCATACTCTTTTGAAAGGCGCGAACCAGCAGATCATGATGTCACAGTGGACATAAAATATAGTGGTATCTGTCATTCGACATACACAAGGTGAATAACGGGTGGGGCCGATCAACCTTCCCGATTGTTCCGGGACATGAGATCGCAGGCATAGTATCCCAAGTTGGGACAAAGGTGACTCGCTACAAGTTAGGTGATAGAGTGGCTGTGGGCAATTTCCTCGATTCTTGTAGAAAATGTGATCCTTGCCGACAAGGTCTCGAACAATATTGTCTGAAAGGAGCAAGATGGACAAATGATGTTGTGGAAGCAGATGGAAAAACTCCCAACCTATGGAGGTTATTCAAATAAAATCGTAGTTGATGAAAACTATATCCTTCGGATCCCAAACAATCTGCCTCTTGATCGTTCAGCATCCTTTCTCTGCGCAGGAATCACATTATATTCTCCACCAGTACATTGGCGAGTCGGACTTGGAAAGAAAGTAAGATGCCACCGTTGGTCTTGGAGGACTGGGTCACATAAGAGTAAAAATTGCTCACGCTCTTGGTGCTGAAGTTACAGTGCTCAGTCGCTCTCTTGAAAAAGAAGAAGACGGCAAGATATTGGGTGCTGATAACTTCTATTGTACATCAGATTCGAGCACTTTCAAAAAGCTTAGAGGATATTTCGATGTCATCATCAATACCGTTTCAGTGGTCCTTGACTTCAATAAATAGATGAAGTTGCTTGGTCTAGATGGAACAATTGTACTCGTTGGACTTGCAGAGGGTGCCATATCCGTTGGTCCATTCTCACTAACTAGCGCCCGTAGCAGTCTTGCTGGCTCGGCGGTTAGAGGGATTCGAGAAAAACAAGAGATGCTCGATTTCTGTAGCAGGCATAACATTGCCTGCGATGTACAAGTTATTCCAGTTCAAAAGTTGAATGAGGCCCATGAGAGAGTTGTCAGAAGCGATGTTAGATATAGATTTGTTATAGATATTGGTAACTCACTTAACTGCGAGACTAAAAACTGAGGGCTCAAGGCTGATGGTGTGCACACACTGTTATCGTTGGCTATGTTGTAGATGTTCTTGGTACAGCCTTAGGTAGTATTGGGGTCTGCAAAGACTTCAATGCCATTCTCATCATAGATGGTATTGTTTACGTACGTGTAGCCGTTCACGATCGTATAGTTATGAGGTGCATATATGCGGGTGTCGTCTGCTTCATCAGAGCTAAACCCGCCGGCGTAGGTGATTATCATGCGGCCATTTGCATATAGGTCGATGTTTGTTTTATTCTTAAATGTTGTAATTGTACTTGCAAGACTCTGTATTGTTTCTTCCGGTTCTGTATAGATTCGTATATCATCAATTACTGTTCTCTCCTCTTCATCGAATTCATAAGATATTATTTGGCGTTGAGCTACTTCATCAATGTCAATCTCTTCCTCAACTTCCTCGATATCTGGTTCTGCTGCTGCAGATTCCTCTGACTCAGTATTGTTGTTTAGCAATTTTGTAAATGTCTGATTTATCAGTGTAGCCTTTGCATCATCACTAAATATTGTTGTTGTTGGTATATTTCTTGCATCATATATCCCATTTTCTTGTTGCTCTTCTGCCATTCGCTGATCATCAAATTCTCGCTCAGCATTTAGCACATCTATAAATTCATCGATGGTTGGGAGAGACTCTTCTGCTCCACCGCTTATTGCTTCTTCCGTTTGCTCTGTCCCTAGGTTCTCTCCTGATTCTTGCGGTGCATCGCAAAATGAGTCGCACAGTTGATCAATCGTCATTTGAGCAACAGCCATCCCTTGCTGCGTTATCACTACAAGAAAAGAAAAAAAGACAGCAACTGCTACTGTCACCAGTCCCGCATTCTTAGCATTTTTCATATGCTGACTGCCATCCCAATCCGGACGGTAAATTCTGATCACCAACATAAATACCAGCTGGCAATGAGGGTTCGGCCCAGTAACTTATAGAACTATTATCGTTGTGTCCAATTTTTAAATGATTTTTATTTTTAGTGGGCCCAGAGGGCTCCAACAGAAAAACTTCAGGATCTGGGCTCCATAAAACAACATCGCAAATGAAACTGACAGCAGCTGTGAGATAACCATATCGTCTTAGTATAGTTGTGTTTGTACTCTTGCTTCGCATTTGCAATAGAGGAAGAAAGTGGACGAGCCATTTGCAACATACTATTGAGTAGAGCTTGAAATTCACCGACACTTATTGGCATCACATTACTCTAGGCAGGCAAGATCGAACTACATAATCAAAAATATTGTTTATAATATTTTGTTCTATCATGTATTTGAGATCAACCATTCAACTACATTTCATAAGTCAAAAAGATAACGACCGTGGACGCATCTATAATACAATAAAGAAAAGCAAGAAGTTGATATTAACACATTTCATCACGTCTAACAGACCAGTTTGATTTTGTCATCAGTCCAGATTAGCCAGATTGTCCTCCACACCAATAGATACAATTCAGATGTTCTGATACCAGTAGTTTTTGCTGGCGTATGCTTCTATCAATAAATGGGATCAATACCCACCTATACCCGCTTGTTCTGAATATAATCAAAAATGGTCTTCATAACAAACCATAATTCTTTCCAGATATGATTATGTGATCAATCGAGCAACAACGCCGTATACCTGCTGATCTCCAAAGTGGTTCTCTGTGTCTATATCGTCTGGATCAAATGTGAAGGTTTTACCTTTAGAAATTAATATTGATACATCTGCGTTTTCCCAAACAACAGTATCATTTATTTTGATATCTGCAGTTCCATTTAATGATAAACTATCATCAATACTTAATCTAATTGGCTCCTCATTATTGTATGGTCTGAAATCTGTTATCTGATGAATGTGCTGCCTACTGCCATCCATAGGCGATGCAATGAAACTTATCGCAAGGTCTGTTATATTTCCGTTACTTACACTTAGATTCCATCCCCCCGTGAGGATGACTTTGAGATAAGTTTCATTGCATCGCCTATGGATGGCAGTAGGCAGCACATTCATCAGATAACAGATTTCAGACCATACAAT
>DATAAU010000052.1:0-13341 GCA_036259955.1 Nitrososphaera sp.
CATAACCGCAATGGCAGAATTATCAAGTTGTTCAACATTATCTCCATTGTAAGCACAAAGCGATGTAACTGGCAACTCAAATTGCTTCTCTAATGAGGATTCCCAAGCTACAAGCTGCTGCATCATGCCAGTGCTGAAGAATGGGTTCATATCTCCAACGGACCTTAAACCTTTTCTTCCTCCTTCAATAGATTTCCGCACCATCTTACTCATCATGGTCTTGCTTCTTTCAATGTCAAATTTGTCATCTATTAAGTGCCATTCCCGAAACGTCATCAGCGTAATCCTCCCCTCCCGTTCTAAACTCTTCACATCTACATTCCACTCTTTGGCAATTTTCTTACGGATAACGTCTTTTGGCAGTTGGTCTGTCACTAGTAGAATGTCCTCAAGCTTTTCTAAGAAGCCTGTCTTTAAAAACTGCAATGATTGCTCAATCAATTCTTGAGGCGTGTCAAAAGCAATTAGGAAATGCTCTCCCCTATGGGCTCTTGCTACTATAGATGTCCTTAAAAAAGGAGCTATTTCTTTTATCAGGTTATTAATTGTCACTGGTTTTTTAATTATAGTTTTGACACTATTCGCCATTGAAGGAAAGACTTTTTTGAACTCCTCTGGATGAATTTCAAAAGCAGAAAGAAAACATGCCGTTAATAATGGGTCAATTTTTTTCATTTGTCTGTAAAGTGCGAACCCATTCAAGCGGGGCATCCTTATGTCAAGGATTGCCAAGTCATACAAATTTGGCTTGAAAGAGTCGCTTGCTTCTTGAGGGGAGTCATATGCATCAACCTTAAAGCCATTGCTTTCTAAGCCCCGTTTGAGAACATGAACAATATCTGCCTCATCGTCGACTAAGAGAATCCTAAAGTGGTCCTTTAGAGCCGAAGCAGGTTTTTTACTTGATGAGAAAGAGAAATCTTTCATTTTTTACTTCTATATCTAGGTATTAGGTCATTTGATACTTAAATGTGTGGAGAATGAGCCAATATTGAGGCATAAGATGGGGTCATCTATTAAGCGTTAAATGGCCCTGTATTCAGATAGTCGTGGGTCTAATTACTAGGTCAAATCTGTCTCCCATTCCACCGAAGCCGCAAATTTGCGTCAAATATTATGTTCCTAGAGTGTCAAAATAGCCGATCTAGTCTTTCTTCTTTGGTCATTTCGCTTCTTTGCGTCTATATCTACTATAAAATAAAAGTTCCTCATAAATATATTCTGTATCGTCATCCATCTGATTCTCTGTAACCTATTTGCTGAGTTTAAGGTATCCAACCACCAAATGGAGGGAAATAAAAGGTGGTAGAATTATGGCGCAGACCTCTTGGCATCATTTACAGGTCATCGTGCTACTGCCGATGCAAGGTTCATTCTTCATTCCGATACTAAATTTATTCTAGTTATTGGAGTAATGGTTCGCTTGCTCTTATAGAAAAAATAAGCTCTCTAACTTGCTGCATACTCTTCTCTAGATATTGAATTACTTCCATATCCATAATATGATCAAATTGATTGCCTTCTCCAAATTCTCGCAGGACATTCAGAAAACGGATTTGACGCGGCTTTGGTGACGTGTCTAGCGTAGAGATTACTTTCTTCAAGAATGTCATATGAATTAGATGATTCCGGAGCTCGCTTAACACGTCATACCAATTTCCCTGCTGCCTAGCCTTATCCAATGGAGACAGTAAATCGATCTTATTTGTCTTAGAACTTAATGCACTTTGCACATTCGCAAAGTTTACATACTCTGTTGGTATGCCTAAGTCGAGTTTATCGTTTATTTGAAAAAGCAACGAATCCACAGCCCCAACAAGTTGCGACAAAAAGCAATCTACTTCCATTTCAACTTCAATTCTGGCATTATACTTAGCAATATCTCCATATGCGTTTTCGATTTCTTTAAGTCTGTTCAGATGCTGTTCAGCAGCGTAGAGCTTGAATTCTACTCTATCATCTAGCAGCCTCTTGGTATGCCCTTCTTCATCGGACAACATTGTTGTATGGTCATGGAGCCTTAACTTATGGAATAATATCTATTTAGCGGGATAAACCCACACCATGCACCAATGATCCAAATCATCCCCACCAGAACAAAATACATGACTGTGCTAGCTTCATTTCGTAAACAATGAGTATTATTTTTGAATATAGAAAACATCTCTTAGCAGTCCTGAGGTTCGAAACCCCAACTAGAGTGATAAATAACCTTTAAGGCTTTAGCAGCCGAACCCTCTTGCACGCGGAAACCTAATCCACAGAATTCTCGATGTTTGTATTCATTAAATAAGTAAAATAGAAAAGTTGATAAAAATTCTAGGCTATCTATCAGTTAGATAAAATTCATCCTCTTGTTTGAGCCTAGCCTTTGTATCATCGTGTCCCTGTTGAAATAGTCTAGAAATAGTGCCAGAGGAGTAGTCCGCCCATTTTTCAGAGATAGAATCAGGATCGTCCTTTCTCTCTATGCGTACAACGTTATCAATAATGAATCCTCCCATTAGAAGCTCTTTGTATTGTCTTTTCTTTTTTTGACTACGTGATCTACTTGCACCGGTTTTTTGTAGGAAGGACCAAACTTCCTTCCGTACTTTCGGGTCTTTAGGTGCGAAATCATCAATCAATTTTCTTGCTAACGTTATGTAGTCGTCGACAAGTTCTGCTACCTTTTCATCATATTCTGTCTTGTCATGGAATAGCACATCATTCTTTCTGTCAAGCTGACCATCGCGGTCTTGTGGGATGTCCTTCTCTTTATTTGGCCATAAGTTAATTATATATACTTCAGCTAGATCGGGCACCTTATGTATATTACTTTCACTGGCACTACCAACATCACTCTTTTTTTGTCCTGAATTCAGCACTTGCGATTGAAGCTGCTCTTCAAGCTTGCTTGATCCTATTCTATCTATCCAATATCTTTGATGTTCATTTATCAATTCTCTTAGTGGTGTATTGTTGATGTATTGTCCATCCCAGAAATGTCTTATGTTGGGTGAGGAGTTTGTTGTTACTATTTTCCCTTTGTCGTTGTCCTGGGAGAATTCTATTGCTTCCAGTTTAGTATAATCATAGTTAACAGGCACCGATGCGCTTGCCAAGAGATGTTCCACATCTATACCTTGATCGTAGAATATTGCATATTTGCATGTCCTTTCCTGATTGCCATACACTGACCAATGGAGCTGCTGGTCTAGCTGCCTGCTTTTTCGATGCTCCCTGAAGACATGTTTGACCAGATCTTTATTTGCATCTTTGTCTGAGCTATTGGGATTATTGAAATCTTCGTTACAAATCTTGCATACTCTACTCATATCTGGATAGCTATCAAAAGCTACTGTCCTGCCTTCCTGTACATCAACTGCAATAACCAGAAGTCTTGGGTCGCTTTCGCTTGTTGTGATTGGAGATATGACATACTTTGTTTTTAAGATATTTTTTAGTGGCTCAATGCTGTAGCGAAACCACAGGTTATTTGGGCCGTGCTGACTATTGTTGAAGAATTTGTAATCCATCTTTGGAAGGGCTATTGGCGACAAGGTACCATCTATTCCAAATGCTAGGGGTGAAAATACATTGCGAGCTCCAAATAATAGAAATTCAGGTACAGAAAAGTACCTTCTTGCCGCTTCAGAGGAAGCGGGGGCGCCAAAATATTCCTTTGAGCTTTCATACCAATGCTTAAAGAAAGGATTTAGCTTAGAATAAAATTGCGCATAAATGTCAAACCCTGACTTTCCGATTTCACTCATTGATCGCCAGGAGTCCCAGCCCATCAGAAGTAGTGGCATCGCTTCTGTTCTTGATACCGTCTGTGTGTCATTCCAGAATTCTTCAAGTTTTTCTGAGGATCCTTCCCAACATTTCAATGTACTCCACTCGGGATGCTGTCTTTTGTTTTGCATAACATGGCTTACAATAATTGCTGCATTTATTGCACCTATAGAAGTACCAGCAATTATATCAAAGACATTTTCGTCTTTGTGATTTACTTCAAGTTTTTTTTTAATCCAATTGTATAGTGCTTTATAAGCTCCGGCTTCGTATGCGCCAAGCGCTGCCCCTCCTTGAAAAATCAATGCCCTTTGTTTATCTACCGGCTTTGTAAAAGATTCTTTTTCTATCTGCTCTTTACTGGTCCGTGCCTTTTTCTCGGACATATGAAGCGGTTTTCGCCATCTGAAGATAAGGTTTTCTATAAAGCCAAGACTACGCCTGATTAGAGTAAGCAACAACTAATAACTATTCTTGCCGGTAATTCTCATGTCCCGAATCGATGTTTAGCTATAATATATTGTGTTGGAGTTCGTAGGATTCTTTATTTTTCCTAATTCTATTGTGTCTTTAGATACTTCTCCTGATATGCTACGTGTTAACACACATGATAGAATTTTTAGCACAGTCCTGAAAACTGGGCGCCTTGAATATATATTGAGAAAGGATCCTGGCGCAAAAAATACTCTCGCCCTCTAAATAGTATAAATTTTTGAAATTTTTCCTGCAGCTGTCCTCCCTGCATTACTGCATCAACAGTCCAGATATTGTGTCTACAGGGCATATCTGGGCCAGACCAAAAGATAAGCTGCTTGACATTGGGAGAGGGCGACAAGCCACTATTGAAGTCGACTTGACAAATGCTTTCGTGAGGTATTTTGGACTGGAAACATATTCAATAATAGTCAACAAATGATCCAGACTGCATGATACCTAACCCTTAAACCAAAGACAATAGAACCCTTCTACATGCGGGAACCTAATCCCACCGAACCCGCAGATTACACTAGTTTTCGTACCCCAACAATTGAAAGAAGTAATAGTAGCATACACAAAAATATCACAATATACCGAAATGCCAGAAAGGTGGTAACGGGAACCATTATCACTGCCATTTGAATCGTAGTAACAACTGCAATGAAATTTTTGCTCAGCTTGGGGATATCTGAAGAAGCTATTTTGGGAAAGTAACCAAGCCCCATCGATTAGATATAGTAATTAGGAAGCTCGACAGCTTGCCAAATAGAGTCAGCTCTGATCTTCTGAAGGACATTCTACAGTATATGTGAAATACAATGATACGTCTGAACATTATCAGAAAGGAAACGTGAACGCGACGATTCATTTTGCAGAGTATCTTGACCGGGTGATACCATTTTACGATGTTAATAGGCAGGAACAGATTAATCAGCTTCTATGATTGAAAGATAAAAAGAATGATCAAACCGACCCTGATAAGAAGTGGATATAATTACTTGGAATGACTATCTGTGGTGTCTAAAGCTGTTCTTTAGATGGTTTCAGGATAATGAGATAAGAGAGTTCAAAGGACAAAAAGTAAATGCAGATGACGTTGTCAAAGCCTGTGAAAAAGAGCTCGGAAGATGTATTTATAGTCTTTCAGCTGTTAGCGATGGGTTTCATCTGCTATCAAATGAGCCATTAATGAGTGTCTGGAGGATTACTATCACAGTGTCTGAATCCATCCCAGCTGTGCGACATTTGTAAAGCCGATCATCTTATTACCCACCGAACCGATAACTCCCCACCCTGGTGACATTGAGAGGTGTATACATCGTCGGATAGGAGGATCCGGTTATCGATGCTTGCTGTCGCTCTAATGATCATAGTTAGCGTATATGCGCTAACTCTTCCAACATTGTTCGATAACACATCAAATGCGACAAGTATTACTCCCTCAGTGTTGTCCACAACACAACAGGAGCCCCAACAGAATCCTATATCCACTGCTGAGAACAGAGAAGTCACATTAGTAGCTATTCTTGATGACCAAGGTGACCCTCCAAGATGGATGGATTGGCTACTTCGGCCTGCCATAGAAGAACTCAAAGATAGGCACCCAGATCTGAATATAACGCTCGACTATAGGCCTATCCCCTATCAGAACCTACATAGAGAGTTTGCAAATGCAATGGCTAACCAAACTGCAGTTGATATAATGACTGTAGATTACATTTGGCTTGGAGAATACGCCGAGAAAGGATATCTTACAGACCTGAATGAAGATGTCCAGAAATGGGGAAGGGAAGATGAATGGTATTCCGCTAATTGGGCTGCTGGCATCTATAATAATACAGTATATGGTATAATGACAATGGCTGACGTGAGAGGGATGTGGTTCTGGAAGGATATGTTGACGCAGGCAAATGTAGATCCTAATTCACTGAAAACCTGGGACGGTTATATATCAGCAGCAAAAAAACTAAATTCAGTACTTCAAGGACAAGGCATTCAAGGAGTACACCTTGTTGGAGTTGGTCATTCCCCAGATATATGGTATCCATATTTGTGGATGCAAGGAGGAGAAATAATCAGGCAAAAGGAGGGACATCCGACAAAAGAGACTTACTGGTTTCCTGCCTTTAATGGTACAGAAGGAGTCAGGGCACTTGAATTTATCAAAGAACAAATCGATGCGGGGGTGGAACCGCAAAAAGAGCATTTTTGGGGCAACGAATTTCTTGATAGGAAATTTGCTGTAATGTTAGAAGCATTACAGAACCATGTACATTTGAACACCACCGAACAGAATCAAGCTTTTGAGCAGCAAGTCGGATTCTTTCCTATGTTTCCTGTACCAAGTTTGAATAATACTAGCTCGACACTGCTGGGAGGATGGCTACTTAGTGTTCCTCAAACATCTGCAAATAAGGACTTGGCCTGGGAGTTGATTACCATAATAGTGGAACCCGAGATTATGGCTCCTTTTCACGCGAAATATGGTTGGTTGCCTACACAAATTCCGATAGGTAATGGGCCCTATGCCCGGGATTTGGATGAAACTATCCCTTATTTCGATGAATTGATTTCTTCATTATCAATTGCACGCGCAAGACCAAACATTCCAGAATACCCACAGATATCAGAGTTTATACTAGATGCAATCAACCAAGTCTACAATGGTACGAAGCAACCAGAGGAAGCACTCGACGAAGCTGCGGCCAAGTCTGCGGAGGCTCTGGGATGGTAAAGAGCCTACTTTTTGGAAGAGAGAAGGAAATAGGAATCATTCTTATAATTTCAACTATTGTATCTTCAAACGCCTTGTTGTTCTTCTTCCAGAACGCCATAGAAGTAGATCTCAGAAGAACTACCTTTGAACAACAAAGAGACATTCAATTACAATCAACAAAGGAGGTTGCACAACACATAGAGTCAGATGTTACCTTGGTGCTGTCCATGTTGAATGGTTTAGCAAATTCGCTCTACTTGCAACAAGGAGAATTAGGAAGTGAGAGAACCGTAACACTGTTGGAGGAAACCTATGCCAATTCTAATCTTACCATAGATAGACTCTTTGTTTTGGATAATGATGACATAATGGTCGCAAGTTTAGCTTCAAAACCTTCTGAATTTTTTCTTGGCGAGGATTTCTCATTTAGAAGCTGGGTAAAAGAGACCAGAAGCTCTCTTAGTCCGGTCTTCTCCGGATATTTTGAAAGGGCAGGCATCTACAGGGAATTCATTACATATCCGATTATGAGCAGAGAAACTGGGGAATATTTTGGAATGCTAGTAACCTCAATACCAACTGTTCCATTTTTTTCACATTATGGTAATATCGGGCGCATCAATACCCAGTCCTTGATGGCGTTTGATAAAAAGGGGACTATATTGGCTGCTGGTGCAAGCAATGATCTCGTAGGAAAAGACTTTTTTGGGGAAGATGTCCAGAGGTCTATAAATCATAATGAAATTTTGAATAATCTAACCCGCAATATGTTATCGGGCAAATCTGGCTATGGAGTCTATGACTATGGAGAAGGTGAAAGATTAACTACTCAGTATCCGGTTTTTGTCAATGGTAATCCTGAATTTTTCATTCAGATAGTAACACCAACTTCGGAAATCTATGCAAAGATCAATGAGGTACTCTCTATACAACAAGTAAGGATACTTCCACTTATTGTCGTCGCTAGCACTGTTGCAATTGCAGTGCTAGTCATATTACTTAAGAAATGGAATATCATTCTAGCAAATGAAGTAAAAAGAAGAACACAAGAGTTGGAAGATTCATATGAGCAAATGAAAAATTACATAGCACAAGTTCAAGCCGAGCTTCAGAAAGAGAAAGCTAACAAGAGTCGGAGTATTGCATAATGTCATAGCACGAAACTATGTGCCTGTTATTGCATTTAGAAATATTGGATAGTATTTTTTATCCACCTCCCCCACACCATGAAAACAGTTTCCCTAGGACGTATTGATTGTAATAGTTTTCTGCATCCCATAATAGGAGAAAGGGCAACCGATGCAACCTTGACTGCAGTAAGTAAGTATACTATCCACTATAACTACCTCTAACAAGCCTAATGCTGCTACTATAGCAATTATCACCACTATTGGTAGCGATCGCATTCCAGATCCTATCTGAGTTGGCTAGCTGGTTATCCTATTGATCGAGTGTAGAGAAAGGCTACAATGAATGCCATAGCTTTCACTGAAGCCCGGTGAGTTAGCTCCTGATGCCATTGATTTCAGTTCAGTATTTCCATTAGTTGTCGAGAAAAATGGTAGAATCTCTATGATCTCTTTTTTTCTCCTAGCTTTCTGCATCTCATGCCAATTGCTCAATGAGCGATCAGAACTATCATAAATAATGTCTTAATGAAAATTGTCAAAAGTCAGAAGGAGGTTATATAGAAAGAAGGAAGGATTACGAACTTCTTGTCCTTGTCACTCGTCAATTCATCCCCTAACGTATTGGTTATTTTGAGGATGGCAGTATTGAGTCAAATTTGTCTCCCATCTCGCCGAAATCGTAAATTCCGCTGCTTCTCATATTCTCAGCATTAAAAGAAGTACATTTCGACAGGCAAGAAAAATGGCAGTGTGCCAAACCGACAAATCAGATCTAAAAACATAAGAAACTACGCTGTTAATTTCATTATGTCTAATCAGTTTCATTGCATACCTGTTTGGAGACCATTCTATTTCTCTAAGTAGAAGCTGAGGATAGTAGTGATAATCGCCACACTAAGATAAAGAGCGTGTGTCATTCAGAGTAACAAAATCAAACATCAGCGTGATTGGAATGTTAGCAGGAATGGGACTTATTGGGTCACTTTAAACGATCTGCCACTTGCTGCCTTAGTGAAAATGTTACCAATGTTAGAGCCAGTTCTGTACACATTAGGGGTAATTCGATACTGCCCCTTATGACCTATCACAATTTTTTCTCTTTTGATTTCGAATTAACCAAATAAGAGAAAGAGATTTCAAAAGCAACATTAGGTTTCAATTATCAATATAACAAAGATTCGATACATCTAAGATAGTATGCTATGTTCAAAAGAAAAAATGCACCATTAACATTTTCAATTAAGCTGACCAGCCTTGCTTTGGATTGCAGATTCATCTGAATTTCAGATGCATCCCACTGAACCGGCTAATTACAGGGATTGTTATACTACGGCATCAAAGAGATAGCACGAGCTCTAATATTGCAGATATCAATCCCAACGGCGTATAAATTTGGTTATAGACGAGTATACGATGATGTGTCCCTGGATCATGCATTTTTTGAATTCGATATTTTTGCTGCTTAGCTTTAGCAATGTTTACTTAGTAATAGTCAGCATTAACAACAAAACAGAACCACATTTGAACAAGGGATATCTTTCGCTCGCTCCAATCATCATGTGATGTTAAAATCCTTAGAAGTCGAAAGCGGCAAACTGTGGCTTGTGGTTATCCCTGCCTTGCTAATAATAGTCTCCTTAGGAGTCTCAATGCCCTTCGAACAAGCATATGCAATATCTCCCAGTTTTTCCACTCCTGTATGTTATGGAATGACATACTCTGGACTCTGCGTCCACCTTGAGCATCCTTTGATAATGAAGAGTGAACTTCCCCTAATTACAGTAGCTTAGAAGCCCACAGGACACTTTCCTTTTTTCTTTTGATTTCTATCTTTCTGTGCCTTACTTAGTCCTTCTCTCCTCTCTTATTTTATTAACTATACAGAATACGACAGGGTGGGGTTAATTGGCTAATATTCCTGGTGAGCTTATGAAGTCAAATCTGTCTCCCATCCCACCGAACCCGCAAATTACACGGGTTCTTATACCAGCCTAAGGAAAAGAATAGCAGATGCAGAAATCGCAATGCATCAAGGCTTTAGAACAATACTACTAACAACTATGGTACACAAATGTTGTTGTCAATGATCAAACAATAATCTGCTATAATAAGGCCAAGAGAACTAAAATTATCCATCAAGTTGTAAAGGCTCTCATCAATAGTGGGCAAGAAATATCAGAGATCATAACGTTCAGCGTTGCTGGCACACTACAAACCAGATACTTGAAAAACTTCAGAATGTGGTGAGACTAGCATTGCTAGTATTAAATGTAGATAAGGGATTTAATACACTATGTCTAGATGAGGTTGCAAAAGAAGAAGAGGTTAATTATTGCGATAATTGTCATTGTCATATTGGTAGCCGTTCCAATTACCTCCTTTGCTATGGGCTAGATAATATTAAAAGTCAAGTAAAAGGAGAGATTAAGAGTAAAATACTACCTGTTGGGCTCAGCTAACACTTGAGGATTAAAACATTATAACTAATAATACTACTATTATACTCAGCCACCAATGGCCTTCTCGATATGAGTTCTAACATTTCCACTTGGGCAGCTAATAGTATTGTTTATGTTCATAACACCATCTCCATGATTTATTTGGCAATGTAATCATTACAGGGTGTCCTGTATTTTCATAATGTTTCGTTGCATGAAGACCAATAGAAGAATCACAACAGCCAACGTGTCCACATACAAGGCACATACGCAATGCAACCCAATCTGTTTGTTCTTTCTCGCATTCTTCACAGCCTTTTGTACTCGGAGAAGTACTGACTTGATCCACCCCTTGAAAGTGTTCGCATTCCTGATTCATGCAGCTTTATCATAGTGATAAATTTCTTTTAAATGTTGTAAACACCTTAACAAGCCAATAAAAGAGAAATTAGACATTACTGTTTGTACTCGTCGGCTCAGCTGCAAAATTCTCTCAGTATTACAAGAGCCGACGACGATAAGTTGACAGGTAGCAGCGAGCAAAAAAACTTTATAGTTATCTATGCTTATTTCTAATTTGAAACCTCCATAATAGCACTTCTAAAAACACGGGGACCTTTGGGCCCGCACCTAATTATCCAGAAGATTGTTTGTGATATTAAGTAGTCTTTAAAGCTCAAGGAGTCGAACCCCTTTACATGCAGGAACCTAATCCCATCGAACCCGCACCGATATCTGTTCTTTTTGGCGGATTCTTTCAAAAAAATAGGTAATAGAAATAGGTGTACAAAATAGATGGTATGGCGAAAGAAAGAGAACGACGGATACACATAACCACAACTACGAGAAGTAGTAATTAGTTTATTCCTCCTCCTTATGGAAAGATTTCAGTGCCATCTGGTGCGTATAGAATGCATATAGAATTCCGTTATGTGTCCTGTAACCATTGGCTAGAGTCCATGGATGTCCTGTCTGCATGTTTGTACTTTCCGAAGCAGGTAATCCTGCTGTTATTATCATTCTCTTGCTTGTCACCTCCCTGTTGCATTTATAATTATAGTCCATTGTTCAGTGGTTCAAAAACTGTCATGTTGTACCCTACCGCTTCTAACACTTCAGATACTGTATCTTCTGCATGTATTCCTTGCAAGTGAAATGTTGTTGTTATGATTGTTGTTGTAGTAGTAGTCTCCTCTTCTCCTTCTTCTTCCTTTGTATTATTACTATTACTACTACTATTATTATGGTTGGAATAACGGCGAGCCGTCAGGCTTGAAGACTTGATCGTCTCTAAAAGTGTAGCCATTTGCAGCAGTAAAGTTATGCACCATAATGATATCAAAATCGTCAGTGATGTTGTCTGGAGTTCCATTATCATTGGTAATATACAAATCGCCACCTTCCCATACCTCGACATAAATTGAAGAGCTATCGCCGTCTTGTAGCCATTCAAGTACCATGTCTCTGAGCATTTGCATATTTTCAGGACTCAATGTTCCATCATAATAACCTGCTAGTTCTTCTTGTCCATAAGCTGCTGGTGTTTCTCCTCCTCTTCCTTCTACTACTACTAATATTGCTGTCACTGCTATTGATAGCATAAAGAAGATATTTTTCTTCATCATTTCCTAGCTATTTCCCTGCGGTTACTATTATGTTTTAAACCTTAATAAAGAACCAATATCGAAGTGAGCCCAAGGGTCCCCGTGCATTTAGAAGCACTATATAGGAGGTTTCGATTTAGAAGTGTTCAAAGGTAGCTAAAAAGTCTTGCTAGTGTACGTCAATAGAGGACTCAAATTCGTGAGTTCATCGTGAAGGTTTATTGCTATTACAATGAACGATAATGCTGAGGTTTGTTTTAAGAATCTAATCATATTCGTCTTGTGAAATCAACAACAGTATAAGTTTGTCAAGCAGATTTTTAACTATAGTACAAATGCACGGCTACGAACTCAAATTCTGACGAGGGTCCAAACATCAAAAGAACTGCTACGTCAGCTGTTAGAGAATTTGTGAAAAGGCTGGGCAATCCAGCTTGCTATTCACTTAGCGATCTGACGACCAGGCAGTTATCCTGCACTTAGAAGATTCCGGTCTTTGGCATTTTGCAACTTCTCTCCGGTCGGAATAGCCTCACAACTTTGAATCCCACTCCGATTAGACATTAAGCGTTTACAGAAGAAAATTCCCTTAAGGCTTGTCGGATAGAAAAGGTGGTTTGCAACGTTTACTTCTTACAATCAGATGGCATTCTCTTGTACTTTGCGCGCAACACCCACTTGATTATTTGTATTAGTTTGTGTGGTGTTATTCCCACTCCTCAATCTTTCCAAAAGGTTTCCATTTTTATAAGGTGTTAAGACCATTTTCATTCACATAGATCCATCCTGCATATTTACCTTCTGGATTACTAGTATCAGGATTAGTATTCAACACAATATCTCCTATACGTGGTTTTGAACATCGCCGTATGATCCATAACTAAAAGTTCTACCCTGCGCATCGCACAAAGCACCAGTGTTTTCACTTCCCATTTTTATCCCACGCAGGACCCAAAAATGACCCGGTGTTCGACTAACAAACGTAGGCTCTGTCTTCTTATTGGCACATTCATGAGGCGTTACTCCATCTAACTCGAAGCGTTCCCATTTGTTCTTTTGTCCTGGAGCTGGGTTGTCTATCTTGGATATTTTGATAGATTTGTGACATGTCAAACACTCGTATTCCTTCGCAAGAACTTGTGCCATTCGAGGCTTACCTTCCTACTACTATTTATCTTCCTGAAGTCTTGCACACTCTA